>NZ_JAAAYH010000550.1:0-4901 GCF_018035285.1 Streptomyces sp. MK37H
TTGCCCACAAACCGGCTCAGCCAGGGTCTCGTAAGGCTAGGCGGGCCATTTCGCCGTATTGGTGGAGGAGGTCCGGGTATGCCTCAGCCGCGACCCGGAGCCAGCGTTCCGCTTCCTCCGTCCGCCCCAGCCCCCGCAACGCTTCCGCCAGCCAGTACGGCGCCTCCTCGTGCTCCCCCTCGCACGCCACCCTCAGCAGCGGCTCCGCCTCCGCACACGCCCCCCGCCGCACCATGCTCCGCCCCGCCAGAAACGCGGGCGGTACAAGCCCGCTGCGCGCGGCGCGCACGTACCAGCGCTCGGCGTGCTGCGGATCCCCGCCGCGCTCCTCCGACGTCCAGCCCAGCCACCACGCGGCGCGCCCATGCCCCAGGTCGGCCGCCCGGCGGAACCAGATCTGGGCGGTGCGCCGGTCCCGGGCCTCGTCGTAGATCCGGCCGATGTCATACGCCGCACCGGCATCGCCCTCCGCCGCCGCGGGCTCGTAGTACGGCACCATCCGCAGCCCCTTGGCGCCGCCGCCCTCGTACAGCATCCGCCCGAGGGCGAGCAGGGCGCGCGGGGTGCCCGCCTTGCGGTACCACTCGGCGGCCTCCGGGAGCCGGTACAGCCGGTCCAGCGCGTCGGCGTACGCGAACCAGGCGTCCGGGCCGCCCTCCTCGGCGCGGGCCCGCAGCCCTGGCAGCCGCTCCTCCCACTCGGCGGGCGGCATCCGCTCGGGGTCGGCCCGGATCGCGGCGATGTCCCGAAGCGCCGCGGCGATCCGCTCCTCGCCCTCGCCGAACGGGTCCGCACACTCCTCGTCGGCACCGGTCGCCCGCAGCCACCGCTCCGCCTCCTCGAGCCGCCGCTGCCGCACGCACAGCACCCCGAGGTTGAAGCAGGCCCACATGTGGCCGCCGTCCGCCTCATCGGCCGTGCGGTACCACTCCTCGGCGGTGCGGAGCTCGCCGTTCTCCTCCGCCCAGACGCCGAGGACGTACGCCGCGCCGTCGTAGCCCCGCTCATGGGCGCGTTCGACCAGGGCGCGGGCCTCGGCCCAGCGGCTGTCGTCGCGGGCGATGAAGAGGGCCTGGTCCACCAGTGCCTTGGCGCCGCCGACCGCGGCCGCACGGGCGTACAGCGCCTCGGCCTCCGCGACCATCCGGGGGTAGCGCTCGAACATCGCCCTGCGCTCCGGGTCGAGCAGCTCGCGCAGCGCCTCGTACGCCTCCTCGGGGTCGCCCTCGGCCTCCGCCCGGGCGAGGGCCGCGCGCCAGCCGTCCAGGTCCCTCAGCATGCTCTGGATGGCCCGGCGGCTGTGGGCGGCGACGTCGTCGCCCTCGGCGGACGCCTCGGCCAGCCGCTCCAGTGCGGTGTCCCATTCGCCACGCGCGGCCAGCAGCACGGCGCCATTGGTCCTGCACTCGACGCTGCCGAGCGCGGCCCCGTGCTCGTACCACCGCTCGGCGCCGGCCGTGTCACCGGCCTCCTGCAGCAGCCGGGCCAGACCGAACGCACAGCCGCCGTCGCGATCGGCGGCCGTGCGGTACCACCGCTCGGCCTCGGCGAACTCGCCGCGGTCCTTATGGCAGATCGCGAGCGTGCGCGAGGCGTCCGCGTCCCCGGCGTCGGCGGCCCTGGCCCACCAGGGCAGGGCCTCGTCCAGGCGGCCCCGGCCGGTGAGGAGTTCGGCGTAGGCCCGGTACGCGCCCGGCTTCCCGGCCGCCGCCGCGGCCCTCAGCCGGGCCGCTTCGGCTTCCGGATCCACCGCCGCATCTTGCGATGAATGTTCGACCATCACCTGATGGTGCCAGAGTGATCACGCCCGTTCGGCACGGGCCCTGCGACGGGCCAGCAGCGCCTCGCGCCGCTCGTCGAACTTGGTGGCCTGGTCGTCCAATCCGCCCATGTAGAGCCCCAGTTCCTCCTGCGCCTTGAGCCCCTCCGGGCCGAGCCCGCCGATCTCCAGGACCTTCAGGAAGCGCAGCACCGGCTGGAGGACGTCGTCGTGGTGGATGCGCAGGTTGTAGATGCCGCCGATGGCGATCTGAGCGGCGGCGCGCTCGAAGCCGGGCATCCCGTGGCCCGGCATGCGGAAGTTGACCACCACATCGCGGACGGCGCACATGGTCTGGTCGGGGGCCAGCTCGAACGCCTTTCCGAGCAGGTTCCGGTAGAAGATCATGTGCAGGTTCTCATCGGTGGCGATGCGCGCCAGCATCCGGTCGCAGACCGGGTCACCGGAGTGATGGCCGGTGTTGCGGTGCGAGACGCGGGTGGCCAGCTCCTGGAAGGCGACATACGCCACGGTGTGCAGCATGCTGTGCTGGTTGTCCGATTCGAAGCCCTCGGACATGTGCTCCATGCGGAACCGCTCCAGCTGCACCGGGTCGACGGCGCGGCTGGTCAGCAGGTAGTCACGCATCACGATGCCGTGGCGCCCCTCCTCCGCCGTCCAGCGGTGCACCCAGGTGCCCCAGGCGCCGTCCCGGCCGAAGAGGGTCGCGATCTCGTGGTGGTAGCTGGGGAGGTTGTCCTCGGTGAGCAGGTTGACCACCAGCGCTATCCGGCCGACGTCGCTGACCTTGGACTGGTCGGGCGCCCATGCCTCACCGCCCATGATCCCGTCGAAGTTCCGGCCGTCGCTCCACGGGACGTACTCGTGCGGCATCCACTCCTTGGCGACCTTCAGATGCCGGTTGAGCTCGGTCTCGACGACCTCTTCGAGTGCGTACAGGAGCTGGGTATCGCTCCAGACGGCCTGACCGTGGCGGTGGGAAGGGGCAAGTGTCACGGTGGGGCTCCATGGGACGGGGGCGACGGGCTATACCTACGGCACCGTAGGTTACGACACCGTAGGTTAAAGCGAAAATAAACAGGCCAGGGCCTGTGGATGGCACGCGGTGAACTCGGCGTGACGCGCTCCCACTTGGCGATCCGGGGCGACGGGACGGGCGTGGCGGTAGAGCGAGTCGCCCCGTACACAACAAAAGCGCCCCGGCCGGATGGCCGGGGCGCTCCGCAGCGGCGTGCGCGCTTCGTCGATCGATCGCGTCAGTCGGTCTGCTTACGGGACTTCCTGTCTCCCGCCATCACCAGACCCGCGATCACCAGGAACAGGATGATCGGAGCAGCGACATAGAGGCCCAGTGTCTCGGCGACACTCAGGCCCGGACCCGGGTCGTCACCGTCGTCGCGGGTGAGCGCGAACGCGGGGGACGACATCAGCAGCATCGCCGTCGTCGCGGCGATGACTGCACCGGCGCGCACGGCGTTCTTTTTGACCTTGTTGCTCACGGACTCAAGTTATCCGACGCCCCCCGGCGCCGCGTGCCCGGGGTGGCCCTTAATACGGTGCTGAGATGACCATGACACGGCCCGGATCGCCGGCTCAGCGGCGGCCCGCCTCGCCGAGGTGGACCGTGGGCGGCAGCAGCCGTGGCGCGGCACGGGAGGCGAGGACGCGTATCCGCAGCCCGTCGGCGGTGACGGGTGCGGCCAGCGGAAGGATCCGCCGGGCCCCGATGGTCGTCCCGGAGGCGATGTCCCGCCAGTTCCCCGCCACCCGGGCCTGCACGGTGAACTCCTCCACCCGCTGCCCCTGGCGGATGTCCTCGCCGAGCCGCACCCGGTCGAAGGTCACCGGATGGCCGGGGGCCGGCCGGGAGCCGGTGCCGTATGTCGTCCTTACGGCCTTGCCGAAGGCCGTAAGGGAGGCCATATCGGCGTCGTCGATCCGGCCGTTCTTCGCGGGCGGCACGTTGAGCAGCAGCGAGGCGTTGCGGCCCACGCCGCGCTCGTACAGCGACATCAGCTGGTCCGGGGTCTTGGGCCGCTCCGCGGGGTCGTGGAACCAGCCGGGGCGGATCGAGACATCGGCCTCGGCCGGGTACCACTGCAGATAGCGCACGCCCGGCGCGGTCAGTTTCGCCCGCGAGCCGATGTCGGCGTCGGTGGAGTCATTGGGCAGCCCGCCGCCGATGACGGTCCACGGGTCGACCGCGGACGGGGTCACCGACCACTCGGTCTCCCGGGCGATGCCGTCCTCGTTGCCCACCCAGCGCACGCCCTGGGCGCCCTGGAAGATCACGGACTTCGGGGAGAGCGCGTGGATCAGCTCGAACCAGTTCCTGACGTTGTAGTGCTGGGTGACGCCCGCACCGCCCCAGGGGTTGGCGCCGTCCAGCCAGAACTCGTCGATGGGGCCGTACTGCGTCAGGATCTCGTAGATCTGGTTGAGGTAGTACGCGTCGTAGTCGTCGGCGGCGAAGCGGAAGGTGGGCAGCGCGCCGGAGGCGACCTTGTCCGCCCGGTCGTCGCCGGGGACGAGGGTGGGGATGGTGCGCTCGGTGGGCTTGCTGCCGTTGCCGTAGCGGCCCTGACCGGCGGGTGCGCGGTCGCCGTCCTCCAGGGCCATCCGCTCGGGCAGCGACAGCTCCTCGCCGTTCTGCTGCTTCTCGCGGATCTTTTCGACCCACTGGGCGTGCCAGGCGTGCGGCAGTTCGGCGCCGTCCGCGGGCGAGAGGTACACGCCGACCTCGAGTCCCGCCTTACGGGCGGCCTTGACGTACGCGCCCAGGACATCGCCGTCGGGGTTCCGGCCGCCGGGGCCCCTCGTCCACCAGGGGCTGGCCTCGACGTCGTGGTCGGTGTAGCGGCTCGGGTAGAGCGCGAAGCCGTCGTGGTGCTTGGCGGTGAGCATGACCTGCCGGGCGCCGGCGGCCTTGTACGCCCGCATCCACTGGTCCATGGCGAGCTCGGGCGGGTCGAAGAGCTTCTCGTCCTCGGCTCCGGAGCCCCACTGGCGGCCAGTCATGGTGTTCATGCCGAAGTGGGTGAAGGCGGTGATCTCGCGCTGCTGCCAGGCCCACTGCCCAGGGGTGGGGACGGTGTGGGCGGCCTTGTCGATGATGCGGGCG
>NZ_JAAAYH010000551.1:0-4899 GCF_018035285.1 Streptomyces sp. MK37H
GGGTTCCTGAATATGGATATGCACACTGTGGTGGTGGGGACGTCCGGAACGACCGCCGACGATGTCATCGCCGTAGCCCGCGGCACCGCCCGCATCGAGATCTCGGAGGCGGCGCTCGACGCCGTCTCCTCGGCGCGGCAGGTGATCGACGACCTCGCGGCCAAGCCCGAGCCCGTCTACGGCGTCTCCACCGGATTCGGCGCGCTGGCCGTGCGCCACATCAGCCCCGAGCTGCGCGCACAGCTCCAGCGCAACATCGTGCGCTCGCACGCCGCCGGCATGGGCCCGCGGGTGGAGCGCGAGGTGGTGCGGGCGCTGATGTTCCTGCGGCTGAAGACGCTCGCGTCCGGCCGCACCGGCGTCCGGCCCGTCGTGGTCCAGACGATGGCCGCGCTCCTCAACGCGGGCATCACCCCCGTCGTGCACGAATACGGCTCGCTGGGCTGCTCCGGCGACCTGGCGCCACTGTCCCACTGCGCGCTGGCGCTCATGGGCGAGGGCGAGGCCGGGGGCCCCGACAAGACCGTGCGGCCCGCCGCCGAGCTGCTGGCCGAGCACGGCATCGAGCCGGTCGAGCTCCGCGAGAAGGAGGGGCTCGCGCTGCTCAACGGCACGGACGGCATGCTCGGCATGCTGATCATGGCCTGCGCCGACCTCGCCCGGCTCTTCACCGTCGCCGACGTGACCGCCGCCCTCTCGCTGGAGGCGCTGCTCGGCACGGACCGCGTCCTCGCGCCCGAGCTGCACGCCATCCGCCCCCACCCGGGGCAGGCGGCCAGCGCCGCCAACATGCTGCGGGTGCTGGCGGGTTCGGGGCTCACCGGGCACCACCAGGACGATGCGCCGCGCGTCCAGGACGCGTACTCGATCCGCTGCGCCCCGCAGGTCGCGGGCGCCGGCCGGGACACCCTCGCGCACGCCCGGCTGGTCGCCGAGCGCGAGCTGGCCTCCGCCGTGGACAACCCCGTGGTGCTGCCGGACGGGCGGGTGGAGTCCAACGGCAACTTCCACGGCGCGCCCGTCGCGTACGTATTGGACTTCCTGGCCGTCGCGGCCGCCGACCTCGCCTCGATCGCCGAGCGACGCACCGACCGGCTGCTGGACAAGAACCGCTCCCACGGCCTGCCGCCCTTCCTGGCCGGTGACCCGGGCGTGGACTCGGGGCTGATGATCGCCCAGTACACCCAGGCCGCGCTGGTGAGCGAGATGAAGCGGCTCGCGGTGCCTGCCTCGGTCGACTCCATCCCGTCCTCCGCCATGCAGGAGGACCATGTCTCGATGGGCTGGTCGGCGGCGCGCAAGCTGCGTACGGCGGTGGACAGCCTGGCCCGCGTCCTGGCCGTCGAGCTGGTCGCCGCCACCCGGGGCATCGAGCTGCGCCAGGGTCTTGAGCCCGCGCCCGCGAGCCGGGCGGTGCTGGCGGCGGTGCGCCGGGCGGGCGTCGAGGGGCCGGGCGAGGACCGCTATCTGGCGCCCGACTTGGCGGCGGCGGACGCGTTCGTACGATCCGGAGAGCTGATCGAGGCCGTGGAGTCGGTGACCGGCCCCCTGGACTGAACCGGGTGGACTGAACCGGGCCGGGGGCCCGCCCCCAATGTGCCCCCAGCCAAGGGGCTAGTACGCCTCCGGGCGGGTGCGCCGCACGGAGGCGGTCACCATCGCCACACCCAGCCCCAGGAAGGCCGTGCCGCCGAAGAGATACGGGGTGACGTCCACACTGCCGGTATCGGCCAGATCCCCGTCGGGCACGGCCTCGGTCCTGGGTCCGGACCCGGACGAGCCCTCGGAGGTCCGCGAGGACGCCGATGACGATCCCGGGTCCTCCACCGTGGCGTTGGCGGACGGGACGAACCACAGGGCGCACAGCAGCGAACCGGCAGCGGCGGCGGTCAGCAGCGGTCGGCGTGCGTTCAACGGCATCCTCCTTGAGGCTGCGGCAAATTGACCCCGTGCGCCGATCGTAGTGACAACTGCGGGTCGTGCGGAAGCGAGACGGGTCGGCCCCCTAACCTCCGTCGCATGACGAGTACCGAGACATCACGGTTTGTCCGGCTTCGTGTGGAGCTCGTAGTCGAGATCAACGACGCGGACCGGCTGCGGCGCGCGGCGTACGAGCGGATCGACGGCGATGAGTCCATGGCCGCGGAGGAACGGGGCCACGCACGCCGCATGGTGGAGTCGGACGAGGCCGAGGCGCTGGCTTATCTGGTCGAGCCGTTCGAGCTGGTGGAGGAGGTGCCGGGGGTCGAACTGGCGCAGGCGTCCTGGAGCAGCGAGCACGTCGACTACGATCCTCGCGCCGTCGAGTGGTCCGGGGCCTTCCCCGGCCTGGACGAGGACGATTGAGCCCGGAGAGTCGCATTCCGGGCGACGAAGTCGGCTGAGCCGTGCGGGTCCGGGTGGCGGCGGGTCTTACGCTTGACTGGCGCCTTTGCTAAGTGGCCTTGCGCACAGTTTTACTGTGCGTGGAACCGACCAAAAGGTACAGGCGTTCTTATCGGGCAGGTCCGGGGTTTCTGGGGTCCAGATCAAGATCCAGGTCAAATGGAGAAGCGTGTGATGACGGACGGCAAGCGCCGTAAGGGGCTGGTGGCCGTGGCCGCCGTGCTCGGCGGCGTACTCACTCTCGCCGCGTGCGGCGGGGATGGCGGCGGCGACGACGCCAAGAACGACGGGAACAAGTCGCAGTCGCAGGTCGACGAGGCGGCGGCCAAGGACGCGTCGGACGCCCACATCAAGATCACGCCGAAGGCCGGTGCGACGAACGCGGGCATCAACAGTGACACCAAGGTCACGGTGAGCGAGGGAAAGCTCACCTCCGTCACGATGACGTCCGCGGCGACCGGCAACACCGTGGCCGGGACCATATCGCCCGACAAGACGTCCTGGAAGCCGAGCGGGCAGCTGGAGCGGGCCACCCAGTACAAGATCAAGGCGTCCGCCGAGGACTCCAAGGGCCGTAAGGCGACCGAGAATTCGTCCTTCACCACCGTCTCGCCCTCCAACAGCTTCATCGGCAACTTCACGCCGGAGGACGGCTCCACGGTCGGCGTGGGCATGCCGGTGTCCATCCGGTTCGACAAGGCGGTGACCAACAAGAAGGACGTCGAGTCCCACATCAAGGTCACCTCCAGCAGCGGCCAGCAGGTGGTCGGCCACTGGTTCGGCGGCGACCGGCTCGACCTGCGCCCGAAGGACTACTGGAAGGCGGGCTCGACCGTCTCCCTGAAGCTGGACCTGGATGGCGTCGAGGCGTCGCCCGGTGTCAAGGGCGTCCAGGAGAAGACGGTCAACTTCAAGATCGGCCGCTCCCAGGTCTCCACGGTGGACGCCGCGACCAAGGAGATGAAGGTCGTCCGCGACGGCAAGCTGCTCAAGACCATCAAGATCTCGGCCGGCAGCCCCGAGAACACGACCTACAACGGTCAGATGGTGATCTCCGAGAAGTTCAAGGAGACCCGGATGAACGGTGCGACGGTCGGCTTCACGGACGACGACGGCAAGGGCGAGTACGACATCAAGGACGTGCCCCACGCGATGCGGCTGTCCACCTCGGGCACCTTCATCCACGGCAACTACTGGGGCGCCAAGTCCATCTTCGGCAACGTCAACACCAGCCACGGCTGTGTCGGTCTGTCGGACACCAAGGGCGCGGGCGACCCCAACACGGACGGCGCCTGGTTCTACGACAACTCCCAGGTCGGTGACGTCGTCATCGTGAAGAACTCCAAGGACAAGACCGTCCAGCCGGACAACGGCCTCAACGGATGGAACATGGACTGGAGCCAGTGGGTGGCCGGAAGCGCCGTCGGCAGCGCCTGACGCCCCCTCTCCTCACCACCGCCGGGCGGCGGTCGGCCTTCGGGCCGGCCGCCGCCCGGCTTTGTGCGGCGGCCGGGTCCGGCGGTTCGCCGCGACCGGGAAGCCGTGTTCACGGCCCGTCGACGAACCGGTGCGCGCCGTAGCGGTCCGCGCCGAGTGGCGTGACCGCCCCGCCGGAGGAGAATGGGCCATGGGGGCATCCCGTACCGGCCGCGCATGGCCGGAAATGGCGATACGGAGGCGGCCCCATGCCCGAAGTCACGTCCTATCAGCCCGGAACGCCCTGCTGGATCGATCTGATGGTCCCCGACCAACAGGCCGCCCTGGACTTCTACTCCGGGCTGTTCGGCTGGGAGGGAGAGGTCGGCCCTCCGGAGACCGGCGGCTATGCGACCTGTTCCCTGAGGGGCAAGCCCGTCGCGGGGGTGATGTCCGCGCAGTCGGTGGGTGAGGAGGCCCCGCCGCCGACCGTCTGGACCACCTACTTCTGCTCCGCCGACGCCCAGGCCACCTCGGAGTCCATCAGCCGGGCCGGAGGCACTGTGCTGATGCCGGTCATGGAGGTGATGGACCTCGGGCGGATGCTGGTGGCGGCCGACCCGCTGGGAGCCGTCTTCGGCGTCTGGCAGCCGCTCGGCTTCGCCGGCGCGGGCCTCGTCAACGAGCCGGGGACGCTGATCTGGAACGAACTCAACACCACCGACCGGGAGGCGGCTTCGGCCTTCTACGCGGAGGCGCTGGGCGTGGAGTCGACCCCCATGGAGGGCGAGGGCGCCGAGGGCTATTTCGCGCTCTCCGTCGACGGCCGCACGGTCGGCGGGCTCCAGCCGCTGCGGGAGGGGATGCCACCGGAGGTGCCCCCGCACTGGCTGGTCTACTTCGCCGTCGAGGACACCGATCGCATTTCGGCCAAAGTGTCCGCCGAGGGCGGCACGGTCCTCCGCCCGCCGTACGACATGGTCGCGGGCCGGATGTCGCTGGTGAAGGATCCGCAGGGGGCGCCGTTCGCCCTGATCGCCCCGAAGCCCATGCCTTCCAGCCCCTCCGGCGATTGAGGAGCGGGGTCTGGGGCGGAAC
>NZ_JAAAYH010000552.1:0-4886 GCF_018035285.1 Streptomyces sp. MK37H
GTGGTCGCGGCGGAGGGTGCCGGTGGCGTGGGTGTTTGGGTTGGTTTCCTGGATGGCGGTGGTGAGGACGGGGTGGGGGCTGGTTTCGAGGTAGAGGGTGTGGCCGTCGGTCAGCAGAGTCCGCAGCGTGTCGTGGAAGCGGACGGGTTCGTGGAGGTTGCGGTACCAGTACTCGGCGTCGAGGGCCGCGCCGTCGATGGAGGTGGCGGTGACCGTGGAGTACAGGGGGATGTCGCCGGCGCGTGGGGCGATGGGTGCGGCGAGTTGGAGGAGTTGTTCCCGGATGCGTTCGACGTGGGGCGTGTGGGAGGCGTAGTCGACCGGGATGGTGCGGGTGCGCAGTCCGGCGCTCTCGGCTGCGGCGGTCACCTCGGCGAGCCCGCTCGGAGTTCCGGCGATGACGGTGGAGGTCGGCCCGTTGACGGTGGCGATCCAGACGTCGTCGTGGCCCGTCAGCAGCTCGCGGGCCTGGTCGGCGGAGGTGGCGAGGGAGGCCATGCCGCCGTGTCCGGCCAGCTCTTGGGCGATGAGGCGGCTGCGCAGTGCCACGAGCCGTGCGCCGTCTTCCAAGCTCAGCACACCGGCTACGCATGCGGCCGCGATCTCGCCCTGGGAGTGGCCGACGACGGCCGAGGGCTCGATACCGAACGAACGCCACACCTGGGCCAAGGACACCATCACGGCCCAGAGGGCGGGCTGGACCACATCCACCCGCTCCAGCACGCTTTCGTCCGAGGTCTCGCGCAGGACATCGAGGAGCTCCCACTCGATGTGCGGGGCGAGGGCCTGAGCGCACCGGTCGATGGATTCGGCGAACACCGCTGATGATTCGAGCAGTTCGGCGGCCATGCCGACCCACTGCGACCCCTGCCCCGGAAAGACGAACACCGCACCGGACGGCGGCTCCTCTGGAGCCACTCCGCTGACCACATGGGCGGCGGGTTCGCCGGTGGCGATGGCATCCAGCCCGGCCAGGAAGGTGCCCCGGTCGGCGGCCACGACCACCGCGCGGTGTTCGAGTGCGGCCCGGTGCCGTGCGAGCGTCCAGCCGATGTCGGCGAGGTGCCGGTCGCTCGTGGCCGCGAACGTCAGCAATTGCGCTGCCTGTGCTCGTAGCGCGGCCTCGGAGCGTGCCGAGATCACCCACGGCAGCAGACCCTCCGCGGGCGTGGATTCGGGTGCGGATTCGGGTGCGGATACGGGTGCGGTGTCGGCCGTCGGGACCGCTTCGAGGATCACATGGGCGTTGGTGCCGCTGACGCCGAACGACGACACCGCCGCGCGGCGTGCCCGTTCGGCCTCGGGCCACGGCGCGTTCTCCGTCACCAGCTCCACCGCACCGGAGGCCCAGTCCACATGCGGCGTCGGCTCGTCCACATGCAGGGTGCGCGGTACGACGTCATGGCGCATCGACATGACCATCTTGATCACACCGGCCACGCCCGCCGCGGCCTGTGTGTGGCCGAGGTTGGATTTCACCGAGCCCAGCAGCGCGGGGCGTTCGGCGGGCCGGTCCTGGCCGTAGGTGGCGAGCAGCGCCTGCGCCTCGATGGGATCGCCCAGCGCCGTACCGGTCCCGTGCGCCTCGATCACATCCACCTCGGACGAGGCCACGCCCGCGTCGGCCAGCGCCTCCTGGATCACCCGCCGCTGGGCGGGGCCGTTGGGCGCGGTGAGGCCGTTGGAGGCGCCGTCCTGGTTGACCGCGGTGCCCCGGATCACGCCGAGCACCTGGTGACCGTTGCGGCGGGCGTCGGACAGCCGTTCCACCAGCAGCAGCCCCACGCCCTCCGCCGCGCCCATGCCGTCCGCGGCGGCCGAGAACGCCTTGCACCGGCCGTCCCGGGCCAGCCCCTGCTGCTTGCTGAACTCGGTGAACAGATCCGGCGTGGACATCACGGCGACACCGCCGACGACCGCCATCCCGCACTCGCCGTTGCGCAGCGCCCGCACCCCCAGATGCATCGCCACCAGCGAGGACGAACACGCGGTGTCCACGGTGAGGGCCGGGCCGGTCAGCCCGAAGGTGTAGGCGATACGCCCGGAGACGACACTGCCCGCGACACCGGTCATGGAATGGCCCTCGACCTCCTCCGGGATCGCGGGCAGCCTGCTGCCGTAGTCATGGAAGCTGGCGCCGATGAACACCCCGGTCCGGCTACCGCGCAGCGACGCCGGATCGATGCCCGCTCGCTCGAACAGCTCCCAGGAGGTCTCCAGCAGCAGCCGCTGCTGGGGATCCATCGCGAGCGCCTCACGCGGCGAGATGCCGAAGAAGGAGGCATCGAACTCGCCCGCGGTGTGCAGGAATCCGCCCTCGGCGGTGTACGAGGTGCCCGGCCGCTCGCCGTCCGGGTCGACCAGCCCGGCCAGATCCCAGCCACGGTCGACCGGGAACCCGGAAATGGCGTCCCCGCCGCCTTCGACGAGCGCCCACAGCGCCTCGGGCGAGGCCACTCCGCCGGGGTAGCGGCAGCTCATCCCCACGATCGCCACCGGCTCGGCGGCCGCCGACTCCGCCACCCGCAGTTGCGTCCGCGTCTCCTTGAGCTCCGCGGTGACCCGGGTCAGATAGTGGCGGAGCTTGTGCACATCGTCCATGTCGGGGCTCCATGCGAAGAGTCGGCGGTGAGAGGTGGGTATGGCGGAAGGACCGGCTGGTCAGCGGGCCGGGCGGGAACGGGATCAGGAGATCCCGAACTCCTTCTCGATGTAGTCGAAGAGCTCGTCGTTGGTGGCCGCTTCGAGATCGTCGGACGTCACCGGCTCCTCGGCGGTGTCCACGGTCTCCAGGGCGTCCACGGCGGACCGGAGCAGCCGTCGCAGCCGGTCGGCGATCTCGGAACGGGCGGGGGCGTCGCTCGGCAGCGACACCAACAGCCGCTCCAAGCCGTCGAGTTCAGCGGTGCCGTCACCCGTGGCGCCGCCATCAGGGCCGTCGTCGATGCCGGTGAAGAGCTGTGCGTACAGATAGCCGACGAGCTCGGCCACGGTCGGGAAGTCGAAGATCACGGTGGCGGGCAGCCGGAGCCCCGTGACGCTCCCGAGCCGGTTGCGCAGCTCCACCGCCGTCACCGAATCCAGGCCGAGCTCCAGGAACGGCCGCCTGGTGCCCACGGCCTCGGCCGAGTCATGGCCGAGGACGGCGGCCACCTGGCCGCGTACGGCCTCGAGGAGCCGTCGTTCGCGCTCCTCGGGCTTCGCGTCGGCGAGCCGGTCGCGCAGGGCCGCCACCGTACCGCCCGTACCGACGCCGCCGCCCGGCGCCCCGGCCCCCGCACCCTCGACCGCGCCGAGCGCCCGCCGGGCCTCGGGGATCTCATCGAGGAGATGGCTGGGGCGGGCGGCGGTGTACGCGTGGGCGAAGCGGTCCCAGTCGATATCGGCGATCACCAGGGCCGTTTCGTCGTCCGCCAGTGCCGCCTCCAGCGCCAGGAGTGCCGACTCCGGCGGCAGCAGCGGTACGCCATGGCGCAGCCGCAGCTCGGTCACCGCGTCCCGTTCGGCCATACCGCCCTGCGCCCAGGAACCCCAGGCCACGGAGGTGGCCACCAGACCCTGCGCGCGGCGGTGGCGGGCCAGGGCATCCATATAGGCGTTGGCGGGCGCGTAGTTGCCCTGGCCCACCATGCCCACGGTGCCCGCCAGGGAGGAGAACAGCACGAACGCGGACAGCTTCAGGTCCCGGGTCAGCTCGTGCAGCCGCCACGCCGCATCGGCCTTCACCCGCAGTACGCGGTCCACTTGCTCGGGGGTGAGGGAGGTAATGGCGGCGTCGTCCAGGACGGCCGCCGTGTGGAACACCGAGGTCAGGGGGTACGCGTCCGGAATCGACGCCAGGAGCGCGCGGAGCGCGTCGGCGTCCCCGACGTCGCAGGCCGCCACGGTCGCCTTGGCCCCCGAGGCGGTCAGCTGGGCCACCAGTTCGTCCGCTCCCGGCGCGGTGTCCCCGCGACGGCTGACGAGCAGCAGATGCTCGGCGCCACGGGCCGCGAGCCGACGGGCCACCTGGCCGCCGAGGGCGCCGGTGCCACCGGTGATCAGAACCGTGCCCGGGCCAGGCGTCCAGCCGTCATCGAGCACATCGCCGAGGCGTGGCGCCCTGACGATACGGCGTCCGAGGGTCCCGGTGGCGCGGACCGCGACCTGATCCTCGTGGCCACCGGCGGCCAGTACGGCACACAGCCGGGCCGTCGCCCGTTCGTCCAGCTCCTGGGGCAGATCCACCAACCCGCCCCAGCGGGTGGCGAGTTCCTGCGCCGCCACTCGGCCCAGACCCCACACCAGCGCCTGCGCCGGGCCGGTCAGCGGATCGTGGTCGCCGACGGACACCGCGCCCTGGGTGACACACCACAGCGGCGCGAACAGCCCCGCCGCCTCCAGGCCCTGGATCAGCCGCAGGGTGCGGTGCGGCCCGGCGGCCTCGTCGCGGGCGAGCAGCGACAGCACGCCGATGACGGGTGCGGTGGTGTGCGCCGTGGTGTGTGCGGCGAGGGTGTCGGCCCAGCGGCGCGGATCGTCGGGCGCCACGACCACCGTCTCCACCGTGGCCCCGTGCCGGTTCACGGCCGTGGCGATCGCCTCGTACAGCACATCGCCCTTCTGGTCGGGGGCCAGGACGACGAGCCAGGTGCCGGACAGCGCGGGCGCGGTGGTGTCGGGCAGCGGCCTCCAGCCTTCGCGATACCGCCACGCGTCCATCGTGGACGACGTGCTCTGCCGTCGATGCCATGCCGACAGCGCGGGCAGCAGGGTCGTCAACTCTGCCCGCGATTCCTCCAGTCGCAGAGTCCGCGCCAGCCCTTCCAGGTCCTCGCGCTCCACGGCCTCCCAGAATCCGGTGTGCGGATCCGGGCCCGTCGCGTCGCCGACGCGGTGTCGGGCCG
>NZ_JAAAYH010000553.1:0-4883 GCF_018035285.1 Streptomyces sp. MK37H
CCGCCCACCCCGCGTCCCGCATCACCCGCTCCACCGTCTCCTCCAGCGCGCTCGTCGCCGGGACCACGGTCTCGACCCCACCCGGCAGCAGGTCCAGCGGCCGGTACCACTCGCGCATCTCCCGCTCGCCGTACTCGTCCGCCTGCGGCTTCGTGGCGTGCCGCCGCAGCGTCTCGGCGACCGGGACGACCCGGCGCAGATTGTCCTGGGCCACCAGCGCCAGGCCGCGTCCGTGGCGGGCGCGCAGCCCGGCGGCGACGGAGGACTTGCCGGACGCGGAGTTGCCGCGCAGCACGATCAGCCGCGTGGCCGCGGATCCCACCCTCATCCGGGCCACGCTATTGGCAGCGGAGGCGCGCGGAGGGGCCGTGGGCGAGCGATTGACCGTCATGCGCGAGTTTTGTCAGAACCGTTGACGAACCCCTGGGGGCGCCCTAATTTCATCGCGTCGTACTTCGTATGTCATATATGAGACGCGATATGTGAGATCTGAGAGCATCCATGGACATCGCCCCGAGCCCGATCCCCTCCCGCACCCAGTACGTGCTGGAGGCGGTCAAGCACGCGATTCTCACTGGCGGGTTGCGGCCCGGGCAGGCATTGGTGGAGGCCGAGCTGGCCGCGCAGTTCGGGGTGTCCAAGACGCCTGTGCGGGAGGCGCTCAAGACGCTCGCGGGGCGGGGGCTCGTGGTGATGAGCGAGTACAAGGGGGCCACGGTCAGGACCGTGGACACCGCGATGGCGCACGCCGTCTACGATGTGCGGCTGCTTCTGGAGCCCGAGGCGCTGCGCCGGACCGTGGCCGCGCGGGCCGGGCTGGAGGCCGCGCGGGCCGGGCTGGAGGCCGCGGGGGCCGCGCTGGAGCGGTCGGACGCGGCCGCCGATCCGGCCGGGCGGTCGCTCGCCAACCGCGACTTCCACCGGGCGCTCTATCTGCCCTGCGGCAACCCCCTGCTGACCCGGATGCTCGACGAACTGCGCGACCAGGCCGCGCTGGTGTCCGCCATCGCCTGGCAGGCGGTGCCCTCCTGGGAGCAGGAGGCCCGTGAGCACCGGGAGATCCTCGCCCGCGCGCTCGACGGCGACGCCGACGGCGCGGCCCGCGCACTGCACGAGCACATCGCCTCCTTCGTCCGGCGCGCCTTCCCGGACGGGGAGTAGCACCCGGCTGCCCCGGCCGCCGACCCCAGCACTCAGCACCATCCGAACAGCTCGTCCCGATGCCGACCATCGAGAGAAAGGGTTCGTATGGACTACTCACCGCTGAGGACGGCGCTCGCGGACGTCGTGGCGATCCCGGTGACCCCGTACGACGCGGAGGGCGCCGTGGACCGCGCCGCCTACCGGGCCCTGCTCCGTCGGCTCCTCGACGGCGGGGTCAAGGCCGTCACCCCGAACGGCA
Source organism: Streptomyces sp. MK37H (assembly GCF_018035285.1). Taxonomy (NCBI): domain Bacteria; kingdom Bacillati; phylum Actinomycetota; class Actinomycetes; order Kitasatosporales; family Streptomycetaceae; genus Streptomyces; species Streptomyces sp. MK37H. The sequence continues at coordinate 1,403 of NZ_JAAAYH010000553.1, forward strand.
ACACCGGGGAGTTCTACGCCCTCACCCTCGAAGAGCGGCGGCTGGTCACCGAGCTGACCGTCGAGGAGGCCGCCGGGCGGGCCGCCGTCCTCGTCGGCGTCGGCCATGACGCGGCCACCGCGGTCGAGGCCGCCCGTCACGCCCGCGCCGCCGGGGCCGGCATGGTGATGGTCCATCAGCCGGTGCATCCGTACGTCGCCCAGGACGGCTGGATCGACTACCACCGCGCCATCGCCGAGGCCGTCCCCGAGCTGGGCGTGGTGCCGTATCTGCGCAATCCGCTCATCGAGGGCGCGGCGATCGCCCGGCTCGGCGAGGAGTGCCCCAATGTCATCGGGGTCAAGTACGCGGTCCACGACGCCACCCGCTTCGCCGCCGTGGCGCGTGACGCCGGGCTGGACCGGTTCGTCTGGGTGGCCGGGCTCGCCGAGCTGTACGCGCCCTCGTACTGGGCGGTCGGCGCCACCGGCTTCACCTCGGGCCTGGTCAACGTGGCCCCCAACGTCTCGCTCAACATGCTGGGCGCGCTGCGCGCGGGGGACTATCCGGGCGCGATGAAGGTGTGGGAGCAGATCCGGCGGTTCGAGGACCTCAGGGCCGAGCGGCAGTCCGCCAACAACGTCACGGTGGTCAAGGAAGCGCTTGCCGCGATGGGCCTGTGCCGGCGCGACGTCCGCGCCCCGAGCAAGCCGCTGCCCGAGCCGAGGCGCGCGGAAGTCGCCGCGATCGTCGAGGGGTGGTCGGTATGAGTGCGCGACGGAGAACGCGCAAGCGCCCCGACGAGCTGCGCAGCCACCAGTGGTACGGCACCGACGGCCTGCGCTCCTTCAGCCACCGGGCCCGCACCCGCCAGCTCGGCTATCTCCCCGAGGAGCACCTGGGCAAGCCGGTCATCGCGATCCTCAACACCTGGAGCGATATCAACCCCTGCCATGTGCACCTGCGCGACCGCGCCCAGGCGGTCAAGCGCGGGGTCTGGCAGGCGGGCGGCTTCCCGCTGGAGTTCCCGGTCTCCACGCTCTCCGAGACCTTCCAGAAGCCCACCCCCATGCTCTACCGAAACCTCCTCGCCATGGAGACCGAGGAACTGCTGCGTTCGTACCCGGTCGACGGCGCCGTGCTGCTGGGCGGCTGCGACAAGTCCACCCCGGCGCTGCTGATGGGCGCGGCCAGCGCCGACCTCCCGGCGGTCTTCGTCCCGGCCGGGCCGATGCTGCCGGGGCACTGGCGCGACGAGGTGCTGGGCTCGGGCACCGACATGTGGAAGTACTGGGACGACAAGCGGGCCGGGCTGATCGGCGACTGCGAGATCTCCGAGCTGGAGCGGGGGCTGGCCCGTTCGCCCGGTCACTGCATGACGATGGGCACCGCCTCCACGCTGACGGCCGCCGCCGAGGCGCTGGGCGTGACCGTGCCCGGGGCCTCGTCCATCCCGGCCGTGGACTCCGGGCACGACCGGATGGCCGCCGCCTCCGGGTTACGCGTGGTCGAGCTGGCCTGGCAGGACCTGAGGCTCTCGGAGCTCCTCACCCGGGAGGCGTACGAGGACGCGGTCGCGACCGTGCTCGCCCTCGGCGGCTCCACCAACGCGGTGATCCATCTGATCGCCATGGCGGGCCGGTCCGGGGTGCGGCTCACCCTTGACGACTTCGACCGGATCGCCCGTACCGTCCCCGTGCTGGCCGATCTGCGGCCCGGCGGCCGGTACTTGATGGAGGACTTCCACTTCGCGGGCGGGCTCCCGGGCTTCCTCTCCCGGCTGACGGACGTCCTGCACCTGGACCGCCCCACCGTCGCCCACCCCACACTGCGCGAACAGCTCGACGGCGCCCTGGTGCACAACCCCGAGGTGATCCGGCCCCGCGACCGCCCGCTGGCCGAGGAGGGCGGAGTGGCGGTGCTGCGCGGCAATCTGTGCCCCGACGGCGCCGTCATCAAGCACATCGCGGCCGAGTCCCGGCTGCTGAAACACACCGGCCCGGCCGTGGTCTTCGACGACTACAGGACGATGCAGGCCACCATCAACGACCCCGGTCTCGGCATCACCGAGGACAGTGTGCTGGTGCTGCGCAACGCCGGGCCGCTCGGCGGCCCCGGAATGCCCGAGTACGGGATGCTGCCGATCCCCGACCATCTGCTGAAGCAGGGGGTGCGGGACATGGTGCGGATCTCCGACGCCCGGATGAGCGGCACCAGTTACGGGGCCTGTGTGCTGCACATCGCGCCCGAGTCGTATGTCGGCGGCCCGCTCGCGCTCGTCCGTGACGGCGATCCGATCACCCTCGACGTCGCGGCGCGGGTGCTGCGGCTGGAGGTGGACGACGCCGAGCTGGCACGGCGCCGGGCGCGGTGGACGGCCCCGCCGCCCCGCTACGAGCGCGGCTACGGCGCGCTCTACCAGGAGCAGATGACCCAGGCCGACACCGGCTGCGACTTCCGCTTCCTGGCCCGCCCCGGGGCGGTGCCCGAACCCTACGCGGGCTGAGCGAAATTTTTTTGCACGAGATACCGAACAACATTCGGTAAGCGCTTCACGGAAGCGCTTCACCAGACCCCGCACCTCTGAGAACGGAGAAGCAGTCATGGCCCACGCCGTGGCGAAACCACCCCGGGTCACCCGGCGCCGTACGGGAGGACCGGCCCGCCGCCTCCCGTATCTGCTGATCGCCCCCGCCGGGCTGCTGATGCTGGGCTTCATCGCCTATCCGATGCTCAGCGTCCTCTACTACAGCCTGCGGAACTACAACGTCACCAAGCCCTGGCGGAACGGCTACGCGGGCCTGGACAACTTCACCCGGATCTTCACCGACGACCCGCAGTTCTGGGACACGCTCGTCTTCAGCGGCAAATGGGTCGTCACCGAGGTGCTGCTGCAACTCCTGCTCGGCCTCGCGCTCGCCCTGCTGGTGAACCAGACCTTCCTCGGCCGCGGCCTCGCCCGCGCCCTGGTCTTCTCGCCCTGGGCCGTGTCCGGGGTGCTGACCACCACCATCTGGATGCTGCTCTACAACCCCTCGACCGGCATCAGCCGCTATCTCGCGGACGCGGGGCTCGGCACCTACGGCACCTCGGTGCTCTCGGACACCGGAACCGTCTTCTGGGCCGCCGTCGTCGCCGAACTCTGGCGCGGCGTCCCGTTCTTCGCGATCCTGCTCCTCGCCGACCTCCAGTCCATCCCCAGGGATCTCTACGAGGCGGCCTCGGTCGACGGCGCGGGCCGGGCGCGGCGGTTCCTCCACATCACCCTGCCGCACCTGAAGGACGCGATCATCCTCTCCACGCTGCTGCGCGGCGTCTGGGAGTTCAACAACGTCGATCTGCTCTACACCCTCACCGGCGGCGGACCGGCCGGGCAGACCACCACCCTTCCGCTGTACGTCGCCAACACCGGGATCAACGGCCATGACTTCGGCTACGCCTCCGCGCTGACCACCGTCGCCTTCGTGATCCTCCTCTTCTGCTCGATCCTCTATCTGCGCCT
>NZ_JAAAYH010000554.1:0-4880 GCF_018035285.1 Streptomyces sp. MK37H
CGTGGAGAGTGTCGAGCAACGTCTGCCGTCCGGTGAAGTTGTTGTTCCGGGGCGGTACATTTCCCCAAATGGACGGGGGTTCCCCGGGCTGGCGCTCCTCCACGGCGGGCAGGGACCGGGCAGCGGTCACGGACACGAATGTTCCTCTCAGATGCTCCCCCGCCGGGCCCGGCGAGCCGTGCGCCGGCGGGGATGGTGAATCGTCGGCCTGGGACAGCGGGTCTGTTCGGGGAGTCGTGGAGTCAGTCATGGCCGCAACCGCCTCGGAGACCACATATTTTCCCCTGTGTGATGCGTCTTCAACTGGATCGGGCGGGCTTTCCCCCGAGCGGGCGAGCGCCTGATGGGCCAGGACAAGGGCGCGAAAGGAGCGCGCACCTTCCAGGTAGGGCCCGGAAAGAGCCTGGTAGACCTGCTCCTGAAGGCGGATGTAGGGCAGCAGCCGCGCTGTCCTGGGAAGGTCCCCCACCGAGCCGGAGGGGTGGTTGAGCAGATCACGCAGCATCAGCAGCGGTTTCCAGCGGCGGCCCAGCCGGTCCAGGACGCTGCCGAGGATGTACAGCGACTCGTCCCGCATCCCGGCGGACAGCAGCAGTTCGCGCACCCCGTCGTGGAACTCGTAGCCGATACCCGTCTCGTCCAACGGGTCGGCGGTCCCCACCTTGCGCAGCAGCCCGCCCAGCAGGACCTCGGCCAGATCGCCGGGGCTGCCCTCCGGCTGGTGGATGCCCTGCACGAACTCCATCACGGGAATGTTCAACGGGGCCGCGGCCAGCCGGGACGCCAGCCGGAAGGCGCTCGGCGAGGCGGTGGCGCGGAACCGGAAGACGCGGTCCCAGGCGGTCGGTTCCGGTTCGGGATCCCAGCGCTCGGCGGGTACCCCGGGCAGCAGCGCCATCGTGTCCTCGCCGCGCGCCGACGGGCGGGCCACCAGCCGCGCCCAGTTGGCCATCCACCGCGCGTCCAGCTCCAGCACCGGGACCGGTGGCGCGTCGCCCGGCCAGGAGCCGCCGTCGGCCCGCCGCCAGGTGCCGTTGGGGGCGCCAGGTTCGGGGACCCGCACCCGCACGCGCTCCGGGGCCACCCCGGTGTGGTGCCAGCGGCCCTGGTGCAAGACGTGGAGCACCGCGACCGACGCGTGCCGCGCCCAGCCGGCCAGCGCGCGCTGGGCGCTCTCATCCGCCCAGGCCGCGCCGATGCCGTCGGTCAGTACCAGCACCGTCCGCTTGCCGCGCGGCGGCATCCCCGCCACCGGCGACCGGTCCTCGGCGGGTAACGGATGGTCGGTGTTCACCCGGTGCACCCGCACATCCCGGAAGGCGCCGGTGCGTCGCAACACACTGACCAGATGCGCGGCCGTCCGCCGCCACACCACCATCGAACTGCCGCAGTCCACCACCAGGACGGCGTCCATCCAGCGCTCGCGCACGGGCACCAGGTCGGGCACCCACAGCCCCTCGCGCGCCGCGCGCTCGGCCGTGGCCTCCTCGTCGACCTCCGTCTCGACCGGCGAGGGCGAGGTGCGCTTGAGCGGCCGCAGCGCCCGGGACAGGGCGCGCTCGGGCAGCGGCGGCCCGTCGGCGGACGGCCGGCGCACCGGTACGAAGGCCTCCGCTACGGTCGCCGGCTCCGCCTCGCCGGGCGGCGCGGAGACGCCGACCAGCTCCGCGGGGAGCGGCGGTTCCGACACCGCGGGCGCCGCCTCGGGGCCGGACGCGGGGCGCTCCCCCTGCCGGTCCCGCCGCGGCTCCTCCGACGGCTCGTCACCGGGCGGCGGGGCGTCCGCCTCCGGTGTCTCGGGGAGGCCGGGGTCCGGCGGTCCGGGGCCACGGTCCGTCTCGGCCTTGCAGACCGCCAGCCACAGGGCGTCGGCGAGCTGCCGCCAGTCGAGGTCCCGTGGGCCCGGCCCGGCGGACCTGCCGCCTGGGTGGTGTGTCATGTCGAGCCCGCTGCGCTGTCCAGCCGGTGCCAGACGGCCTGCAGTAGCTCCTCCCACTCGGGCCCCGGAACATGTGACCGGGACGTCACCAGATACACCGCGTTGAGCAACTGGTCGGCGGCGAGGCCGCCTTCGCGCTCGCTGCGCTCGAGGAACATCTGGATCAGCTCCCGCGCACGCGGATCGTCGGCCCGCCCCAGATGCGCGGCCACGATCGCGGCGAGCCGGTCCGCGTCCGGGTCGGGCAGCCGCAGCTGGAGACAGCGCCGCAGGAACGCGGGCGGGAACTCCCGCTCGCCGTTGCTGGTGATGACGACGACGGGGAAGGCGCGGCAGCGCACCCGCCCCGAGGCGATGACGGTACTGCGCTCCGGATCGTCGGTGAGGACCGATACGGCCGGGCGGCGTCTGCGGATGCGCACCAGCTCCGGGATGGAGTACTCGCCGGCCTCGAAGATGTCGAGGAGGTCATTGGGCAGATCGATATCGCTCTTGTCGAATTCGTCGATGAGCAGGACGCGCGGCAGGCGGTGCGGGAGCATCGCCGTGCCCAGCGGCCCGAGTTGGAGGAAGTCGCCGATGTCCTCCGGTCCGGGTTCGCGGCTGTCCCCCTCCGACGCCTGGCCGGCCGCGGCGGCGTGCACACGGCCGACGGCATCGTAGCCGTAAAGCCCGGACCGCAGGGTCGAACGGGTGGTGATCGGCCAGCGCAGCACCCGGCCCAGGCCCAACTCCCGGCTGATGCGGTACGCCAGCGTGGACTTGCCGGTGCCCGGGCGGCCGGTCACCAGAAGGGGACGCCTGAGGATCAGCGCCGCGTTGACGAGATCGGCCTCCTCCGGGTCGGAGCGCACACCCAGGGGAGTCGCGCCCAGCCGCCGGGCGGTGTCCTGCTCGTCCTCCGGCGGCGCCGGGGGCTCGGTCGGGGCGTCGTCCGCGTCCGATAACGCGCCGGACCGGCCGTTGTCCTCGACCGGGCAGGCCGAGACCCCGCCGAAGGCGCGCCACGGGGGCGGCGGCGGAAGGATCTCCTCCAGGCTCACATCGTGCAGCGGGCGCCCGGTGCCCTGGTAGACCCACCAGGGGCGCGGTATCCCGGACGGCGGGGCGGCCGAGGCGGAACCGGAATCCTGGTGGACCCGTCCGTTGTGGCGCCGCGCAGACTCTTCGCTCATCGACCACCCACCCCCTCGTCCGGCCCCGTCATGCGCCCTTGCGGTTCCACGAGACGGGTCGGGTCGTCCCAAACGAGCACCACATGCTGCCCCAGGTGATGCTCCCGCTCCGCGGAGTCGATCGTATGGGCGTCCAGACGTAACTCTGTCACGGCTTCGCGGAGCCGTGCCAGGTTCCCGCTGGCGTCGGCCTGTTTTTGTCTCAGCTGCTGGACGAAGCCGGGGTCCCGGGTCGCCCGGCCGTCCCAGGCGACCACCGGAATCCCGGCCCGCCAGGCGGTCAGCGCCTCCGAGGTGCCCTCGGGGGTGATGCCCGGGGGCGAGGTCAGGACCAGGGCGACCACCTGCGGATCGGCCTTGAGCCGGGCCAGCAGCGCGGTGGGGTCGCCGGAGCGCGGGCTGTCCGGGTCCTCGCCGTCCACGACGAGCTGCTTGGCGCGCTCGGGCTGCTGGTCGAAGCGGTTCCAGCGGCGCTTCCACTCCCGGTGCCAGCGCCTGGTCCGGCTGCGCTCCAGGCTCCGTACGACCACCGGATGGTCCATGTACAGCGGGATGGGCAGCTCGCTGTCGAGCTCCAGACGCCAGCGGTGGACCGGCAGATTCAGGTCATCCGGGCCGAGCATGAACTCGATGTGGATCGCCCGGGCGTCGTCCCACTCCTCGGCCGCCTGGTACACCAGCGTCTGGACCGCCCGCTCCGCGGTCTCCGCGGTGACCTGGGTGACCGGTCCGCGGACCGGATGCCAGCCGGTGGGGTCGTACTGGTGCCAGGACGAGAGCTCGTAAGCCCCGGCCTCCTCCTGCGGCAGCAGCCGGATCACCAGATAGGCGTCCACCGGACCGGCCGGGGCGGCATGCCCCACCTGCTGCCGCAGCGACCGCAGCTGGGGCGTCAGGCCCAGCTCCCGGGCCTGCTCATCGGCCCATTCGCGCAGCGCGTCGGCCCTCTGCAGCGGACGCGCCGCCGCCGCGAGGTACTCCACGAGGGCGAGCCCCGGCGGCAGCCCGCCCGGCTGCGCGTTCATCCGGCTGAGCACCTCGAAGGCGTGCCAGGGGCCGGTGACCGCGGGGACGTCCTGCAGCGGGCCCGCCGCCGCACGGCACAACTGGCCCAGCTGCTCGATCTCCAGCTCCTCCAGCAGCGACCGCAGCTTCGCGACGGCGGTCCCGGGCAGCGCCGGACGGGCCGTCATCTGCTCCATGACCGAGTCGAGCCGCTTGATCGCGTCCTCGTCCGCCGCCGCCATCACCGCGAGGGACGCGCGTAGCGCGTGCATGATCCGCACGTTTTCCAGGCATTCGCGGGCCAGCTCCACCAGGAAGTAGTCGGTCACCCGGTGGGCGCGCACGGGGACGCTGGTCATCTCCAGCTCCATGGCGACCAGATCCAGACACAGCGTGCGCAGATCCGGATCCGTCAGACAGCGGAACTCCTTCAACGCCGTGACGAGGTTGCCGACCGATTTCAGGCCACCTTCCCCCATGGCCGCCATGCCGTGCCCTCCCCCGAGGCCGCATCATCGGTCCCCGCCGCCGATGATCCCGCCGGAGACCCTGCCACACGCGGGTGCCACCCGCCCGGACTCCGGGACAACTTGTATGCCCCGGGAGCCTCTCGTGACACCCATGGCGAGTATGTCGGTGGCACCGTCCCCCGCGCCCGGGGCGGGGCCCCGCCGCGGCCGGGACACTTCCCGGCGGTGGACCGGGGAGCCCGCGCCCGCGGCGACCGCGAGGCGGAGGACCGTCCTCCTCAGGGGCCCACC
>NZ_JAAAYH010000555.1:0-4828 GCF_018035285.1 Streptomyces sp. MK37H
ACGCGGAGCCCCCGGGCGCGGGCGGCGGTCCGGCGGGCCGCGTCAACGGCGGCGGTCCGGCCGGGGTCATCCGCACAAGCGAATGTGCGCGCCCTCGCGGCGCGGCTCCCGCGCGCCGCCTCGATGCCCCGGGACGCCGCGGAACCGGGGCAGAGGCGGTGGGGAGCGGTGAGGGGGTGGTGCGAAGCCGACGGGCCGTCAAAAGCCCGCTGTCCGGGTCTTGGAGGAGCCGATCTCAGATGAGCCATGGGGTCTCCACTTCATCCTTACGGGCCGCCCGAAAGCCGTCCGCGGCTGGGCGGGTACATGACGAAGGAAGCTATCGCTGATCAAGGTCGGACATCAATGCATTCCGGAAGAAAACCCGCCACAGTACCCGGAGCCGATCCCTCCCCCGAATTCTTATCCGTCTTTCAATCAACCGGCCCCTGTCGTACGGGTCCACGCCGCCCTACCATGCGTGATCTGGATCACTCGCCGCCGTATTCATTCCCGTCGGACCCACTCACCAGGAGAGACCGTGGATACCGCACCGGCCAACGATCGCCCCGACGATCAGCGGCAACTTGACCGTTCTGCCTACGCCGAGGTCCAAGCGAGCGCGGAGTTCGGCGAACTGCGCGGTGCCCACCGCTCGTTCGCCTTCCCGCTCACCATCGCGTTCGTCAGCTGGTACCTGCTCTACGTCCTGCTGTCCAACTACGCGGACGGCTTCATGGGCACCAAGGTCGTGGGCCACATCAACGTGGCCCTGGTGTTCGGGCTGGCCCAGTTCCTGACCACCTTCCTCATCGCCTGGTGGTACTCCCGGCACGCCGCCGCCAAGCTGGACCCCCGCGCCCAGGCCATCAAGTCCCGTCTGGAGGAGCGCTCATGAGCCCCCACCTGCTCGCGGCCGAGAGCGCCTCGGACAACCGGCCGCTGATCGTCACGCTCTTCGCGGTCTTCGTCCTGGCGACCCTGGCCATCACCGTCTGGGCGGGCCGGCAGACCAAGAACGCCACCGACTTCTACGCCGGCGGCCGCCAGTTCACCGGCTTCCAGAACGGCCTGGCCATCTCCGGCGACTACATGTCCGCCGCGTCCTTCCTCGGCATCGCCGGCGCCATCGCGCTCTCCGGCTACGACGGCTTCCTGTACTCGATCGGCTTCCTCGTCGCCTGGCTGGTGGCCCTGCTGCTGGTCGCCGAGCCGCTGCGCAACTCCGGCCGCTTCACGATGGGCGACGTGCTCGCCTACCGGATGCGCCAGCGCCCGGTGCGCACCGCCGCGGGCGTCTCCACCATCGTCGTCTCGATCTTCTACCTACTGGCGCAGATGGCGGGCGCGGGGGTGCTGGTCTCCCTGCTGCTGGGCATCACCAGCGAGGCCGGGAAGATCCTCATCGTCGTCCTCGTCGGCGTCGTGATGATGCTCTACGTCACCATCGGCGGCATGAAGGGCACCACCTGGGTGCAGATGGTCAAGGCCGTGCTGCTGATCGCGGGCACGCTGCTGATCACCTTCCTGGTGCTGCTGAAGTTCAACTTCAACATCTCCGACCTGCTGGGCGAGGCGGCCAAGAACAGCGGCATCGGAGAGTCGTTCCTGGAGCCGGGGCTGAAGTACGGGGTCAACGCCACCACCAAGCTGGACTTCATCTCGCTCGGCATCGCCCTGGTCCTGGGCACCGCGGGCCTGCCCCACATCCTCATCCGGTTCTACACCGTGCCCACCGCCCGGGCCGCCCGTAACTCGGTCAACTGGGCCATCGGCATCATCGGCCTCTTCTACCTGATGACCATCGCGCTGGGCTTCGGCGCCGCCGCGCTGCTCAAGCACGACGACATCATCGCCTCCAACAAGTCGGGCAACACCGCCGCCCCGCTGCTCGCCGAGGAGATCGGCGGCGGACCGGACTCCACGGGCGGCGCCATCCTGCTCGCGGTGATCTCCGCGGTGGCGTTCGCGACGATCCTCGCCGTGGTCGCCGGGCTCACCCTCGCCTCCTCGTCGTCCTTCGCCCACGACCTGTACGCCAACGTCATCCGCAAGGGCAAGGCGACCCAGGAGGAGGAGATCTCGGCGGCGCGCTGGGCCACCGTCGGCATCGGCACCGTCGCCGTCGTCCTCGGGGTCTTCGCACGAGATCTCAATGTCGCCGGACTCGTGGCACTGGCCTTCGCGGTCGCCGCCTCCGCCAACCTGCCGACCATCCTGTACAGCCTGTTCTGGAAACGGTTCACCACCCAGGGCGCGCTATGGTCCATCTACGGCGGACTGATCTCCTCGGTCTTCCTGGTGCTCTTCTCGCCCGTCGTCTCGGGCAAGGAGACCTCGATGTTCCCGGACGTGGACTTCCACTGGTTCCCGCTGGAGAACCCCGGACTGATCTCCATCCCGCTGGGCTTCCTGCTCGGCTGGCTGGGCACCGTCGTCTCCAAGGAGCAGCCCGACAAGGAGAAGTACGCCGAGCTGGAGGTGCGCTCGCTCACCGGGCACGGAGCCCACTGACCAGCCACTCCCACCCGCGCGGCCCCTCCATGTCACACCCGTCGCGTACGCTGCGAGACAATTGAGCAGTGCACGCACGCCAACCGCGGAGGGGCCGCCACCATGCTGATCGACACCTATGGTCGCGTAGCCACCGACCTGCGTGTCTCCCTGACCGATCGCTGCAATCTGCGCTGCACCTACTGCATGCCGGAAGAGGGCCTGCAGTGGCTCGCCAAACCGGATCTGCTCACCGACGACGAGATAGTCCGGCTGATCCGGATCGCCGTCACCGAGCTCGGGGTCACCGAGGTCCGCTTCACCGGCGGTGAGCCACTGCTGCGCCCAGGCCTGGTCGGCATCGTGGAGCGCTGCGCGGAGCTCGACCCGCGCCCCCGGATGTCGCTCACCACCAATGGCATCGGTTTGGAGCGCACCGCCCAGGCCCTGCGCGACGCGGGCCTGGACCGGGTCAATGTCTCGCTCGACACCCTGCGTCCGGAGGTTTTCCAGGCCATCACCCGGCGCAGGCGCCATGACGATGTGCTGCGCGGCCTCGACGCGGCGCACACCGCCGGGCTGACCCCGGTGAAGGTCAACGCCGTGCTGATGCCCGGGCTCAACGACGACGAGGCGCCCGAGCTGCTCGCCTGGGCCCTGGAAAGGGGCTATGAGCTGCGCTTCATCGAGCAGATGCCGCTCGATCCGCAACACGGCTGGAAGCGCGACGGCATGATCACCGCCGGGGACATCCTGGCCAGTCTGCGCACCCGCTTCACCCTCACCCCCGAGGGCGAGCAGGATCGCGGCTCCGCGCCCGCCGAGCGCTGGCTGGTCGACGGCGGCCCGGCCCGGGTCGGCGTCATCGCCTCGGTCACCCGCCCGTTCTGCCGCGCCTGCGACCGCACCCGGCTGACCGCCGACGGGCAGGTGCGCACCTGCCTCTTCGCGCGCGAGGAGTCCGATCTGCGCGGAGCCCTGCGCTCCGGCGCCCCGGACGAGGAGATCGCGAGGCTATGGCGGTTGGCGATGTGGGGCAAGAAGGCCGGCTCCGGGCTCGATGACCCGTCGTTCCTCCAGCCGGACCGGCCGATGTCGGCGATCGGGGGCTGATCACTCGTTCTCGGTGGCCGACCATTCCTCCAGCGTCACCACGTCCTTGAGGAAGCCCCGCACTCCGAGGAACTCCGAGAGATATTCGCGGTGTTCCTCGCAGGCGAGCCAGGTCTTGCGCCGCTCCGGAGTGTGGATCTTGGGGTTGTTCCAGGCCAGCACCCATACGGCGGGGGCGTGGCAGCCCTTGGCGGAGCAGATCACGGTGTCGGTCTCGGCGGCGGTCTCGCTGGTGTTCACGCCGCAGACTCTACGAAAAGCCCGCCGGACATGACGACGCCGGGCAGCCACGGGGGGAGCCGCCCGGCGTCGGTCGGTCGCTCCGACGGGGGATGCGGAGCGCGTACGCAGTATGTCACGAGGGATGGGGCCCGGTGCACCGGTACTGCACTATTGATCTGAGGTTTTCTTGAGCTTACGGAAACGTGGCAGGTCAGCCACGCTCACCGCGTCCAGGCTCGCTGATATGTCCGACGTCCTCCGGGACGGATTCCGCCCCATGGGGATCGCTCGGCTCCTCTCCGCGCCCGGCGATCAGCATCGGACGGGGCGGGGTCGGGATAAAGGTGGTGGGTAGCGAAGTGGCGTTCTCCCGGCCCGCGTTGGCTATCACGACCGCGATGTAGGGCAGCACCGCGCCGAGCACCAGGGCCACGATGGCCACGTGGCGCTCCACGTTCCACAACACCGCCGCCAGCACGACCGCGACGGTCCGGACCGACATCGAGATCACATAGCGGCGCTGCCGGCCGCGTACGTCGTCGGCCAGCCCCTGCCGCGCTCCGGTGATTCGGAAGACCTCCGCATCGCCGTGCTTCCGCATCACGTTCCACCACCTGATCGCCGAGCGGGCTTCCCCCGCTCTGGGACGTACTCAACGTTACGCCGCGCCTGCTGTCGGTTCGAGACCGGGGCACCCTGATGGGTGTCGTCTCCGGCTACGCCAGAGGGCATATCGGCCCTCCGGCGTGCGCCGTACCCGAAGTGGCCGAACACTGGAAGGGATGTGCATCTCCTCGCCGCGTGTCAGGGAGGCGACATGAACTGGCTATGGGCGATCGTCGTGGGCTTGATCCTGGGTGTGATCGCCAGGGCGCTCCTGCCCGGCAGACAGGCCATTCCGCTCTGGCTGACCTGCGTCTACGGCATCCTCGGCGGCATTCTGGGCAATGCGGTGGCCGGCTGGATCGGGGTCAGGCACACCGAGGGCTTCGACTGGATCCGGCATCTGCTGCAGCTGGTC
>NZ_JAAAYH010000556.1:0-4824 GCF_018035285.1 Streptomyces sp. MK37H
ATGCCCGTGCCGAGCACGGCACGGCGAGTCTTTTCGTGCATGAGTCAGTACCCCAATGCTGATGTGTGCCGGATGCGTGAGGGTCGGCGCGTCCACCGCCCCGCCGGGAGGGCGGGCGGCCGACGCGCCGCTCTATGCGCCGCATCAGCGATCGGCTCGGGGGTGAGGGGCTTCGGTGCATCGCCGCCTCCATCTGACCGTTCAGATCATCATCTGACCGTTTGATCATCGTGATATTCGGCACCCTACCCCCAAGGGGTATGGAGCCCCGGCAGGCGCCACGGAGGGGGCAGAACGGTCGGGTCCGGGACCGGCCGGGTGAAAGTACGATGCACTCATCGTGGTGAGGTGAGGGGAGACCGGGGCGACCGGACGAAACCTCTGTGAAATCCCGCCGCGTGATACTGGGGATGCGGAAGGTGCCCCGGGCCCGCGCAAAGAGCCGTTTGACCTGCAAGGATAGGGGACCATGGATAAGCAGCAGGAGTTCGTGCTCCGCACGCTCGAAGAGCGCGACATCCGGTTTGTGCGGCTCTGGTTCACCGATGTGCTCGGCTTCCTGAAGTCCGTGGCCGTCGCGCCGGCCGAACTCGAGGGCGCCTTCGACGAGGGCATTGGATTCGACGGCTCCGCGATCGAGGGCTTCGCCCGGGTCTACGAGTCCGACATGATCGCCAAGCCGGACCCCGGCACGTTCCAGATCCTGCCCTGGCGCGCCGAGGCCCCCGGGACCGCACGGATGTTCTGCGACATCCTGATGCCGGACGGCTCACCGTCCTTCGCCGACCCCCGCTTCGTCCTCAAGCGCATCCTCGCCAAGACCTCCGATCTCGGGTTCACCTTCTACACCCACCCCGAGATCGAGTTCTTCCTGCTCAACCAGAAGCCGGTGGACGGCACCCGCCCGGTGCCCGCCGACTCCTCGGGCTACTTCGACCACACCCCGCAGAACATCGGCATGGACTTCCGCCGCCAGGCGATCACCATGCTGGAATCGATGGGCATCTCGGTCGAGTTCTCCCACCACGAGGGCGCCCCCGGCCAGCAGGAGATCGATCTGCGCTACGCCGACGCGCTCTCCACCGCCGACAACATCATGACGTTCCGCCTGGTCATGAAGCAGGTCGCACTGGAGCAGGGCGTGCAGGCCACCTTCATGCCGAAGCCCTTCTCGGAGTTCCCCGGCTCGGGCATGCACACCCACCTCTCCCTCTTCGAGGGCGACCGCAACGCCTTCTACGAGTCCGGCGCCGAGTTCCAGCTCTCCAAGGTGGGCCGCTCCTTCATCGCGGGCCTGCTGCGCCACGCCGGGGAGATCTCCGCCGTCACCAACCAGTGGGTCAACTCCTACAAGCGCATCTGGGGCGGTTCCAAGCGCACCGCCGGCGCGGGCGGCGAGGCCCCCTCCTACATCTGCTGGGGCCACAACAACCGCTCCGCCCTCGTCCGCGTCCCCCTCTACAAGCCTGGCAAGACCGGCTCCACCCGCGTCGAGGTCCGCTCCCTGGACACCGGCGCCAACCCCTACCTGGCCTACGCGGTCCTCCTCGCCGCCGGCCTCAAGGGCATCGAGGGCGGCTACGAACTCCCGGCCGGCGCCGACGACGACGTCTGGGCCCTCTCCGACGCCGAACGCCGCTCCCTCGGCATCGAGCCCCTCCCGCAGAACCTGGGCGAGGCGATCGACCTCATGGAGCGCAGCGAACTGGTCGCCGAGACGCTCGGGGAGCATGTCTTCGACTTCTTCCTGCGCAACAAGAAGCAGGAGTGGGAGGAGTACCGCTCCGAGGTGACACCGTTCGAGCTGCGGAAGAACCTCCCCGTCCTCTGATCTCCCAGGCGTCCATAACGGTCGCTTCTGGCCGCGAGAACCATGAGCTCTTGGACTTACGGCGAGGCTGCCGAAACCCTTGAGCTCATGGACCTCGTGGACATCAGAAGAGCGATCGCGGCCGAACGCCGGGAGCTGGCGGGGGTGTTGGACGGGCTGACGGAGGAGCAGTGGGAGGCGCCCAGTCTGTGTACGGGGTGGCGGGTGCGGGAGGTGGCGGCGCATATGTCGATGGGGTTTCGGTATCCGCTGCCGGCGGTGCTGTGGGAGCTGGTCAAGGCGCGTGGCGGCCTTCACCGGATGACCGATCGGCTCGCCCGTAAGGACGCGGCCGCCGCCTCGACCGGGGAACTCGCCGCGTACCTCCGGGACCACGCCGACCACCCCTGGAAGCCGCCGGTGGGCGGGGTCGAGGCGGCGCTGGGGCACGATGTGATCCACGGGCTGGACATCACCGTCGCGCTCGGGCTCGGGCGCCGGGTGCCCGAGGACCGGCTGCGCGTTCTGCTGGGGACGGTCAACCCCAGGGGGCTGAAGTTCTTCGGGGCCGACCTCGACGGGGTCCGGCTCCGCGCCGACGATCTGGACTGGTCGTACGGCAGCGGCGCCGAGCTGACCGGGGCCGCTCAGGACCTCCTGCTGGTCGCCTATGGGCGCCGGCTTCCGCCGGGGCATCTTCGCGGCGAGCCGCGGGGCCGTTTCGTGGGTGTCTGACCCCGCCCGGACCTGCCGCTTCGCCCTCGGGGTCGCTTAGGCTCGTCAGCGGCGCCTTTGATCACGGGTGTGCGGGTGGTCGAGCGGCGCGGAGTCGACCAGGGACGGGAGGCGGCGGGATGGCCGTACCGCAGGGACGCAGGAGCAGCAATATCACCCGGCTGCTGCGGCACGGTTTCACCGACGCCTCGGCCGCGCAGCGGCTGCTGGACGCGCCCGAGCTGGCCTCGGTACGGGACGACTCCGTATTGCTGGAGGCGCTCGGCGCGACCGCCGATCCCGATCTGGCGCTGCTCGGGCTCGTCCGGCTCGTCGAGGCGCTGCCCGAGGAGGACGCGGAGGAGAAGGAGGACGGCGGGCAGCGGGCCGGGTCCCGGCAGGCGCTGCTGGACACCCTCGTCACCGCCAAACCGCTGCGCGACCGGCTGCTCGGCGTACTCGGCGCCTCCGAGGCGCTGGGCGACCACCTCGCCCGCCACCCGGGCGACTGGCACGCCCTGGTGACCTACGAGTCGGCCGATCTGCACCCGGCCACCCCGGAGTTCGAGCGGGCCCTGGCCGAGGGGGTCTGGGGCGCGCCCGGGGCGGGGATGCCCCGGCCCGACGCGCTGCGCGTCGCCTACCGCCGGGCGCTGCTGGCCATCGCCGCCCGCGATGTGTGCGGCACCACCGACATCACCCAGACGGCCGCCGAGCTGGCCGACCTGGCGACCGCCACGCTGCGGGCCGCGCTGGAGATCGCGGCCGAGGAGCAGCCGCAGGACGCCGCCGCCTGCCGGCTGGCCGTGATCGGCATGGGCAAGTGCGGGGGCCGCGAGCTCAATTACGTCTCGGATGTGGACGTGATCTTCGTGGCGGAGGCCGTTGAAGGCGTTGATGAGGGCGAGGCGGTACGGGCCGCCACCCGGCTCGCCTCCCGGCTGATGCGCGTCTGCTCCGACGTCACCGTCGAGGGCACCATCTGGCCCGTCGACGCCAACCTCCGCCCAGAGGGGCGCAACGGCCCGCTGGTGCGCACCCTCTCCAGCCATCTGGCGTACTACCAGCGCTGGGCCAAGACCTGGGAGTTCCAGGCGCTGCTGAAGGCCCGTCCGGTCGCGGGCGACGCCGCGCTCGGCCAGGCGTATGTGGACGCCCTCGCGCCCATGGTCTGGCAGGCCGTCGAGCGCGAGAACTTCATCCCCGACGTGCAGCAGATGCGCCGCCGCGTGGTCGAGAACATCCCCGTGTCCGAGGTCGACCGCGAGCTCAAGCTGGGCCCCGGCGGCCTGCGCGACGTCGAGTTCGCCGTCCAGCTGCTCCAGTTGGTGCACGGGCGGTCCGACGAGTCGCTGCGCAGCGGTACGACGCTGGACGCGCTCGCGGCCCTGGCCGCCGGCGGCTATGTGGGGCGCACCGACGCCGCCGCGCTGGACGACGCGTACCGCTTCCTGCGCACCATGGAACACCGGCTCCAGCTCTACCGGCTGCGCCGCACCCATCTGATGCCCGAGGGCGAGGCCGACCAGCGCCGCCTCGGCCGGTCGCTGGGGTTCCGCACCGAGCCGGTGACGGAGCTGGGCACCGCCTGGCGGCGGCACGCTCGCGAAGTGCGGCGGCTGCACGAGAAGCTCTTCTACCGGCCGCTGCTGGACGCCGTCGCCCAGCTCCAGCCCGGCGAGATCCGGCTCAGCTCCGAGGCGGCCGGTCAGCGGCTCACCGCCCTGGGGTACGCGGACCCGGCCGGTGCGCTGCGCCACCTGGAGGCCCTGGCGTCCGGGGTGACCCGTAAGGCGGCGATCCAGCGGACCTTGCTGCCCGTGCTGCTGGGCTGGTTCGCCGACTCCGCCGACCCGGACGCCGGGCTGCTGGGCTTCCGCAAGGTCTCGGACGCGCTGGGCAAGACGCCCTGGTACCTGCGGCTGCTGCGCGACGAGGGCGCCGCGGCGGAGAACCTGGCCCGGGTGCTCTCCGCCGGGCGGCTCGCCCCCGACCTGCTGCTGCGCGCCCCCGAAGCGGTCGCCCTGCTCGGCGACCCGGAGGGGCTGCGCCCGCGCGGCCGGGCCCATCTGGAGCAGGAGGTGCTGGCCGCGGTCGGCCGCGCCGACGGCGCCGAGCAGGCGGTCGCGGCGGCGCGCGGGGTGCGGCGGCGCGAGATGTTCCGTACGGCGGCCGCGGACATCATCGAGAGCGCCCGGCTGGCCAACGGCGAGGTGCGCCCGACCGTGAGCTGGCCGCCGTCGGGCGATCAGACGCCGGGCCGGGCCACCGGGGCGGCCGCCCCCGCACCGGTCAAGGCG
>NZ_JAAAYH010000557.1:0-4807 GCF_018035285.1 Streptomyces sp. MK37H
CCGCGCTCAGTCGGCTGGTGCGGGTGTTCACATCGGCCCCCGGGGTCCAGGGGCGAAGCCCCTTGTTACGGGAAGGGGCGGGGAGGGGAAAGAACAGCCGGACCCCCCGTAGGCCCTGTCGGGCGGTATCCGCCCATCGATGCGTGTCCGTACCCGAAGCTCCGCAGCTGTCCGGATAGCTTGCGCTGACCGGGAGACAGCTGACCCGGGGACACGCGGAAGGCGGGTGGGGCCGGGTATGGCCGTCGGTGAGCCGTTGATCGAGCTGCGCGGCGTCAACAAGCACTTCGGCGCGCTGCACGTTCTGCGGGACATCGAGCTCACCGTCGGGCGCGGCGAAGTGGTCGTGGTCATCGGCCCCTCCGGCGGCGGCAAGTCCACCCTGATCCGGACCATCAACCGGCTGGAGACCGTCCAGTCCGGCTCCATCGTGGTCGACGGCCGTCAGCTGCCCGACGAGGGCAAGGAGCTGGCGCGGCTGCGCGCCGAGGTCGGCATGGTCTTCCAGTCGTTCAACCTCTTCGCCCACCGCACCGTGCTGGCCAATGTGATGCTCGGTCAGACCAAGGTCCGCCGCCGCCCCAAGCAGGACGCCGAACGGCGCGCCCGCGAGCTGCTGGACCGCGTCGGACTCGCCGACCAGGCCGGGAAGTTCCCCGCCCAGCTCTCCGGCGGCCAGCAGCAGCGGGTGGCCATCGCCCGCGCGCTGGCGATGGACCCTCAGGTGATGCTCTTCGACGAGCCGACCTCCGCCCTCGACCCCGAGATGATCAACGAGGTGCTGGAGGTGATGCGCCAGCTCGCCCGGGACGGGATGACGATGGTCGTCGTCACCCATGAGATGGGCTTCGCCCGCTCCGCCGCGAACCGGGTGGTCTTCATGGCCGACGGCGCGATCGTCGAGGACCGTACGCCGGAGGAGTTCTTCCGCGCCCCCGAGAGCGAGCGCGCCCGGGACTTCCTGTCCAAGATCCTCAAGCACTGAGCCGGGTGATGACGGACATGAGGCGTCTGCGCCGCGCGACCGCCGCCCTCACCACGGCCCTGGTCCTGCTGCTCGTGCCCGGCTGCGGCAAGGAGGGCAGCCCGCCCGCCAAGGGCCCACGGGCCGAGAAGCTGCCCACCTACAAGGTGGACGACGAGTTCCGGCTGCCCTCCTCGCCCACCTGGCGCCGGGCCGAGCGCCGCGGCCATCTCACCGTGGGGGTCAAGGAGGACCAGCCCTATCTGGGCGAGCGGGACCCGGCCACCGGCCGCTACTCGGGCTTCGACATCGAGATCGCCCGCATGATGTCCGCCTCCCTCGGCTTCGCCCCGAGCACCATCCGCTACCAGACCATCGCCTCCGCGAACCGCGAGACCGCCCTCCAGAGCGGCCAGATCGACTACTACGTCGGCACCTACACCATCAATCCGCTGCGCAGGCGGCTGGTCGGCTTCGCCGGGCCGTACTTCATGGCCGGTCAGTCGCTGCTGGTGCGCACCGACGAGGACGACATCCACGGCCCCGAAGACCTCGCGGGCAGGACCGTCTGCTCGGTGGCCGGCTCCACCCCGCTGCAGCGCATCCAGGCCGACTACCCCAAGGCCCACGCGGTCGCCTACGACACGTACTCGGTGTGCGTGGACAACCTGCTCAGCTTCCAGGTGGACGTGGTGACCACCGACAACACCATCCTGCTCGGCTACGCGGCCAAGGTCCCCGAGGAGCTGAAGGTGGTGGGCCGGCCCTTCTCCAAGGAGCCGTACGGCATCGGTGTGCCCAAGCGGGACAACGCGCTGCGCTTCGCGCTGGACGACGCGATCCTCATCCACGAGCGCAACGGCGACTGGAAGAAGGCGTACGACGCGACCCTCGGCCTCTCGGGTGTGCCCGCCCCCAAGCCGCCGCCCATCGACCGCTACCGCACCGGCTGAAGGCCATCCCATGGACGTGCTCACCCACAACTTCTCGCTCTACGGCAAGGGCTTCCTCGGCACCGTGCAGCTGACCGTCTACGCCTCGCTGCTCGCCCTCGCGCTCGGCATCCTCATGGCCGCCTTCCGGGTGGCGCCGGTCGCCTCGCTGCGCGCGCTCGGCACCGGCTGGGTGACGGTGCTCCGCAACACCCCGCTGACGCTGCTGTTCTTCGCGGTGATGCTGGGGCTGCCGCGCTTCGGTCTTGTACTGCCGTTCACCGTCTTCGCGGTGATCGCGCTCGGCTGCTACACCTCGGCCTTCATCTGCGAGGCGGTGCGAGCGGGCATCAACACGGTGCCGGTGGGGCAGGGCGAGGCGGCCCGCAGCCTGGGCATGACGTTCGACCAGACGCTGAGCGCGGTGGTGCTGCCGCAGGCGTTCCGTACGGTCATCCCGCCCATCGGCTCGACCCTGATCGCGCTCGCCAAGAACTCGGCCATCGCCGGGTCGTTCAGCGTCACCGAACTGCTCGGCACCTACAAGCCCCTCAACGAGCGGGGCTACAGCATCATCTGGTCCTTCGTCTGGATCGCCGTCGGGTATCTGATCATCACCCTCGCCATCAGCGCGATCTTCGCCCTGCTGGAGCGGCGCTGGGGAGTGCCGCGATGACCGCGCCCTCGACCACCAGCGCGCTCTACGACGTCCCCGGGCCCCACACCCGGCGCCGGCACCGGATGTACGCGCTGGCCGGGACGGCCGTGCTGCTGGTCCTGCTCGGCTGGATCGTCTATCTCCTCGTCCACACCGGCCAGTTCGCCTACCGCAAGTGGATGCCGTTCGAGTACAAGGGCATCCAGGAACTGCTGCTCAACGGGCTCGCGGGCACCCTCAAGGCGTTCGGCATGGCCGCCGTCCTCTCGCTCGCCCTCGGCGGGGTGCTCGCCGCCGGGCGGCTCTCCGAGCACCGCCCGCTGCGCTGGGTGGCCACGCTGGTGGTCGAGTTCTTCCGGGCGATGCCCGTGCTGGTGATGATCTTCTTCGTCTTCGTGGCGCTGCGGTTCCAGCCGCTGCCCGCGCTGGTCACCGGGCTGACGCTGTACAACGGCTCGGTGCTGGCCGAGGTGTTCCGGGCCGGGGTGAACTCGGTGGACCGCGGCCAGCGCGAGGCGGCGTACTCGCTCGGCCTGCGCAAGACCCAGGTCATGATGTCCGTGCTGGTGCCGCAGGGGGTGCGGGCCATGCTCCCGGCCATCATCAGCCAGCTGGTGGTGGCCCTGAAGGACACCTCGCTCGGCTTCCTCATCACCTATGAGGAGTTTCTGCACGCCGGAAAGCTGATCGCGTCCAATCTCGATTACGACCTGCCGTTCATCCCGGTGGTCATGGTGATTTCACCGATCTACATCGGGATGTGCATGCTGCTGTCGTGGTTCGCCAACTGGGTGGCCAAGCGGGAGCGGCGCAGTGTGAAGACCCGCCAGGTCGAGGTCGCCGCCGCGGAACCGGCCGCCCCGATGCCGGGGGACACCCGCGGCTGAGCCGGGGCGGCCGGAGGGTGTCTCAGCTACGGACAGGGACCGTCAGGTAGGACGGGTCCGAGTCCGGCGACGAGAAGGTGAGATGGGCACCGTCGGGGTTGTGCTCGATGTAGAGCGGGTCGACGGTGTCCATCACCAGCGCCAGCCGGTGACCTGCCGGGACGTCGTACGCGGTGGAGAACAGCTCCAGGTCCACTCCGAAGGGTGTGCCGGGGGTGCGGTCGTGGAAGGTGAACGGGGCGTGGGTGATGAGCTTGCCGACGCCCAGCGGGCCCACGTCGTACAGATACGCCACCGCCGTACCGTCGGAGCGGTCGCTGGTCACGGTGGTGTGGAGCTTCACGGTGCCGCGGACGCGCTGTTCGCGGGCGTGGGCCCCGGTCTGCCAGACGGCCGCGTAGGACCGGGGCAGCAGCGGGATCGAGGCGAGCGGCGGGAGCTTCAGGAACTGGTCGAGGGCGCCGCCGAGCAGCACGGTTCCGGCGTTCGCACCGGAGTCGTGGTTGGCGGTGACCTTCTCGGTGGCGGCGAGCGGGACGCGGCGCTGCTCGGAGGGGATGGCCGACCAGCTGGGGTAGCCCTCGTAGTCGTCACCGTCCGCCGTACGGGACGTCAGCTGCACCGGCTGCTCGCTGTCGATGCCGTTGCGCTCGCCCTTGAGGTAGCGGTCGAGCCACTGCCGGGCGTGTTTCCAGGTGGTGTTGGGCAGTCCGAGCAGCCCGGTGAGTTCGGCGGTGGCGTGGTCGCCGGGCCGCAGCTCCAGCCGCTTGGGACCGGTCAGCTTCTCGAAGAAGTCGGCGTAGCTGTTGGGCGGGAAGATCGAGTCGCCCCAGGAGTTGCCCAGCATGATGGCCGTGCCATTGGCGTTGATCCGGTCGAGGTAGGTGGCGGCGGAGCGCTTCTTGCCCCAGGCGATCAGATCCTTCTCCTTGGCGAGGTTGGAGGAGAAGAAGTCATCGAGGATCTGCTGGAACTCCTCGCTGGGCCGGCCGGTCAGCGCCCCGGCCCCGGCGAGCAGCCCGGCGGCCTGGGAGTGCTGGGTGCGGCCGCTGTAGATCGAGCCGACCAGGTCCGCCCAGCCGCTCATGGCCACCACGGCCTTGATCCGCGGGTCGGCACCGGCGGCGAGCAGGCTGATCCCGGCGCCGTAGGAGAGCCCGGCCATGCCGATGTGGTCGGGGTCGGCGGGGGTGTTGGCGAGCGCCCAGTCGATGACCTTGGACGCGTCGGCGATATCGGGCGGCCCGGCCGTCTCGATCCTCCCGCCGGACTGCCAGAAGCCGCGGGTGTTGTAGGTCAGCACCACATAGCCGGTTTCGGCGAGCTTCTTGGCCTGGGCGAGATATTCGACCTGGGGCAGGGACCA
>NZ_JAAAYH010000558.1:0-4803 GCF_018035285.1 Streptomyces sp. MK37H
CGCTGAAGTCCGGTGCGGTTCGGTTGCGCCCCGAAGGGGCGCGGGGCTGTGTCGATGTGCGGCTCCGCCGCGTGGGCGCGAACAGCCACGATGCAGCCGCGGATGAACGACCGCACCTCGCGACGCCGCGGAGATCCGTCAGGAGGGCCCTAGTCCTGCCCGTACCGCGGGTCCACGGACTCCGGGGCCAGCCCCAGCAGCTCCGCCACCTGCTCGACCACGACCTCGTGCACCAGCAGCGCCCGCTCGTCCCGGTTCTTCGCCCGGATCTCGACCGGGCGGCGGTAGATCACGATCCGGTCCGGCGCGTCCCCGCGGGCCGCGATGAAGCGCCCGAGCGGCACGGACTCGCCGTCCCAGCCGTCCGCCCCGCCGTGCCCGTCCGTGCCACCGCCCGACCCCGGGCCACCGAGCCCCGACGTGGGCACCTCGAGCACCGTGAAATCGACCCCGGACAGCTGTGGCCAGCGTCTCTCCAGCCGCTCCGCCGAATCCTGCACAAGATCGACGAAGGACTCCGCGCGGCTGACCGAGAGCGGCACCTGGGGAGGCGCGATGGGGCCGCGCATACCTCGTCCGTGGCGATCGCGGCGACGGGGACGCGGCTCGGACTGATGCGGGTGTACGGGCCTGGTCATCACTCCGAGGGTAGCCGTCGCCGACCCGCCCTCATGCGCTTACCGGACAGCCGTGCCGGATGTCGCCAAATGAGCATTCCAGCCATGCTTGGGTCCAAAAACGGACGTCTCTTGAGTCGCTTCCCTGGCCCAGGATGATCCCTCTCGGTTCGAGTGCTGACCGGATTCGTTGTCGGCGGTTCTGGCCGCGTCGGAGGTCCACGCTGGTCAGCCAGTAAGTTCACGTTTCGGGTGCACGGTGCGAACTAGGACGACACGGCGGAGTGAGCTGGTGGAGAGTCGTCGCGGCCCGCTCAAGAGTGCGGTACCGTCCAACGTCGTGAGCCCTGTACGTCGCTGTTCGCGCACCGCCTGCGGCCGCCCCGCCGTCGCGACGCTGACGTACGTCTATGCGGATTCGACCGCCGTTCTCGGGCCGCTCGCCACCTACGCCGAGCCCCACTGCTACGACCTGTGCTCGGAGCACTCCGAGCGGCTGACCGCCCCGCGCGGCTGGGAGGTCGTCCGGCTCGCCGTCGACAGCGGCCCGCCCCGGCCCAGCGGTGACGATCTGGAGGCGCTGGCCAACGCGGTCCGCGAGGCCGCCCGCCCGCATGAGCGCGCGGCGGGGGCGGCGGCCGGTTCCGGGGGCTCCGGGGGCGGTCACGGCGGCCGGGAGGGCGACCCGCGTGAGGTCGCGCGCCGCGGCCATCTGCGGGTCCTGCGGTCGCCCGAGCCCTGATCGGCTTTCGTTCCGGCGATCTCCCGCGATCTTCCTCAGCCTTTCCGGCGATCTTCCGTGACGTTTCCGGCGATCTCCCGCGACCCTTTCCGCGATCTCCCGCGACCTTCGCGCGTGCCCTGACCCGCTTTCTCCGCGATCTTCCCGCGTACTTCCCGCGTTCCGCGGCTTCCCCGGGATCACTTGCTGACGGAGCATTGACTGTGACTTGGCGCGGACACGACCATGCCTGCACCCCAGGGTCCTCCGTTTCCGCATCACGGATGTGACCTTCCAGGGATGGTCCACGCCGGGAGGCCCGTGTGTTCGTGCAGCAGTTGGACCCCGTCGCCGATTCACTCTCCCTGTCCGCCGTCGTCGCCGCCCTTCCCCTCGTCACCGTCCTCGTCCTGCTCGGCGGGGTGCGGATGCGCGCCCACTACGCGGGTCCCATAGGGCTCGTCGTCGCCGCGCTCGTCGCCTGCCTCCCGTACGGGATGCCCGTCGGCCAGACCGTCTCCAGCGCAGCCCAAGGGGCGCTCTTCGGCCTCTTCCCCATCCTGTGGATCGTCGTCAACGCCCTGTGGGTGTACCGGATGACCGTCCGCACCGACCACTTCGACGTGCTGCGCCGCTCCTTCGGCCGGCTCTCGGACGACCCCCGCGTCCAGGCCCTCGTCATCGCCTTCTGCTTCGGTGCGCTCCTGGAGGCGCTCGCCGGGTTCGGCGCGCCGGTGGCGATCTGCTCGGTCATGCTCGTGGCGCTCGGCTTCGACCCGGTGCGCGCCGCCGTCGTCGCGCTCGTCGCCAACACCGCGCCGGTCGCCTTCGGCGCCATGGCCACCCCGGTGGTGACGCTCGCTCAGGTCACCGGGCTGCCGCTGGACTCCGTGGCCTCCGTCGTGGGCCGGCAGACCCCGCTGCTCGCCCTCGTCGTCCCGCTGCTGCTGGTCGCGCTCGTCGACGGGCGGCGCGGGCTGCGCGAGACCTGGGCGCCCGCGCTCGCCTGTGGGGTCGCCTTCGCCATCGCCCAGTTCACCGTCTCCAACTACCTCTCCGTCCAGCTCGCCGACATCGCGGCGGCACTGGTCGGCGCGGCCGTGCTGATGGCCGTGCCCGCCGCCCGGCGCCCGGCCGAGGAGCCGGTGCGCGCCGCCGTGCTCACCGGCGTACGCAGCGACGACCTGGACCGCGAGGACCCGCGCCGGGAGGTGGTGCGCGCTTACGCCCCGTATGCGCTCATCGTCGCGATCTTCTCCATCGCCCAGATCGGCCCGGTCAAGGACCTCCTGGCCAAGGCCACCCGCACCTTCGACTGGCCCTTCCTGGACGTCGCCGGTCCCGATGGAAAGGCGGTGGGCGCCAACGTCTTCTCGATGCCGCTGATCGCCACCGGCGGCACCCTGGTGCTGGTGGCCGGGGTGGCCACAGCCGCCGTGCTGAAGGTGACCGCGGGCGACGCCCTGCGGGAGTGGGCGGCCACGGTGCGCGAACTGCGTCATGCGATCCTTACGGTCACCTCGGTGCTCGCGCTCGCCTATGTCATGAATCTCTCCGGGCAGGCCGCCACCATCGGTCACTTCGTCGCCGCCGCAGGGGCCGGGCTCGCCTTCCTCTCCCCGGTGCTGGGCTGGTTCGGCGTCGCCGTCTCCGGCTCGGACACCTCCGCGAACGCCCTCTTCGGCGCCCTCCAGGTGACCGCCGCCCGTGAGTCCGGGCTGTCCCCGGATCTGCTGGCCGCCGCCAACAGCTCGGGCGGGGTGCTCGGCAAGATGATCTCCCCGCAGAACCTCACCATCGCCTGTGCGGCGGTCGGGCTGAAGGGGCGTGAAGGCGATCTGCTCCGTAAGGTGCTGCCGTGGAGCCTCGCGCTGCTGCTGGTGATGTGCCTGATCGTCGTCGCGCAATCGTCGTTCCTGCTCAGCTGGATGCTGCCGTGATTCGGCCAGGGATGACCGGCAGCAGACAGCCCGGGTTGGCCGACAGCACGCCGCGCGACGGGGCTCACAGTTCCGGCCCAGGTCCTGCGGGTAGGTTTTGAGGTCCGCAGGGACGTACGCGGAGACGTCCGCAGAGACATCTCCACCAGGACCTCCAGAAGGGGTTGGCTGTGCCCGACTTGTCGCAGATCGTGAAGGCGTACGACGTGCGTGGTGTGGTCCCGGACCAGTGGGACGAGTCGCTCGCCGAACTCTTCGGCGCCGCCTTCGCCCGGGTGACCGACGCGGACGCGATCGTCGTCGGCCATGACATGCGCCCCTCCTCGCCCGGTCTGGCGCGGGCCTTCGCGCGCGGCGCCACCTCGCTCGGCGTGGATGTGACCGAGATCGGACTGTGCTCGACCGATCAGCTCTACTTCGCGAGCGGATATCTCAACCTGCCCGGCGCGATGTTCACCGCCAGCCACAACCCCGCGCGGTACAACGGCATCAAGATGTGCCGCGCGGGCGCCGCCCCCATCGGTCAGGACAGCGGGCTCGCCGAGATCCGCGCCCTGGTGGAGGGATGGGCGGACAGCGGCGCGCCCGAGCCCGCCGCCGAGGCCGGCACCATCACCCAGCGGGACGTCCTCGACGACTACGCCGCCCATCTGCGCTCGCTGGTGGACCTGGCCGCCATCCGGCCGCTGAAGGTCGTCGTGGACGCGGGCAACGGCATGGGCGGCCACACCGTCCCGACCGTCTTCGAGGGGCTGCCGCTCGAGCTCGACGCCCTCTACTTCGAGCTGGACGGCACCTTCCCCAACCACGAGGCCAATCCCCTCGACCCCAAGAACATCGTCGATCTTCAGGCCCGGGTCCGGGAGACCGGCGCCGACATCGGGCTCGCCTTCGACGGCGACGCCGACCGCTGCTTCGTCGTGGACGAGCGCGGCGAGCCGGTGTCCCCCTCCGCCATCACCGCCCTGGTCGCCTCCCGCGAGCTGGCCAAGCACCCGGGCGGGACGGTCATCCACAACTGCATCACCTCCTGGTCGGTCCCCGAGGTCGTCAAGGAGAACGGCGGCACCCCCGTCCGCACCCGCGTGGGCCACTCCTTCATCAAGGCCGAGATGGCCCGCACCGGCGCGATCTTCGGCGGCGAGCACTCCGCGCACTACTACTTCCGAGACTTCTGGAACGCCGACACCGGCATGCTGGCCGCCCTGCACGTCCTGGCCGCACTCGGCGGCCAGAAGGGCCCGCTGTCGGACCTGGTCGCCCAGTACGACCGGTACGCGGCCTCCGGCGAGATCAACAGCACCGTCGACGACCAGGCCGGGCGCATGGAGGCCGTCAAGGCGGCGTACGAGCGCCGCGAGGGCGCCGAACTCGACGAACTCGACGGCCTTACGGTCACCACCTCCAACTGGTGGTTCAACCTCCGCCCCTCCAATACCGAGCCGCTCCTCCGCCTGAACGTCGAGGCCCGAGACCAGGAGACGGCAGCCGAGGTCCGCGACGAGGTCCTCTCCATCGTCCGCGC
>NZ_JAAAYH010000559.1:0-4775 GCF_018035285.1 Streptomyces sp. MK37H
CGTGATGCAGCACGGCGTGGTTGACAAGCCCCAGTTGCATACCGAAGTGCCCCTGCCGCCGCCGGGCCCCCACCACCAGCAGGTCCGCGTGCGCGGAGGCGTCCAGCAGTGCCTTGCGCGCCGAGCCCTCGACCGGGCGGTGGGCCACCGGCACCGGCGGCAGCCCGGCCGCAGTGGCGCCGCCCAGCGTCTCGTCCAGGAGCTCGGCGGCGCGCCACTCGTGGGCCTCACGCGCGCTTTGCGTCTCACGGACCCCTTGCATCCCGCGTGCCCCGTGCGTCGTACCTGCCCCTTGCGCCTCACGCGCCTCCTGCTCCTCGTGCGCGCCGTGCTCCCCACGCCCGCCGTGGTTCCCGGGCCTCCCGTGGTTCCCGGGCCTCCCGTGGTCCTCGGGGCCCGCGCAGCGCCAGGCGTGCACCGCCTCCAGCTCCCCGCCGCGCAGCCGCGCCTCGCGGAGGGCGAACGCGACGGCGGCGGAGGGCGGCGCGGGCTCCTGCTCGCCCGGGCGCTCGCGCTCGGCGATCCCCACCACCACCCGGTTCATCCCGCCGCGCACGTTCTCCGGGCGGCCGCGCACCACGACCACCGGGCACTGGGCGCGGGCCGCGATGCCCAGCCCGACCGAGCCGAGCAGCAGCGAGGCGAACTCGCCGCGGCCGCGCGAGCCCACCACCAGCGCCTCGGCGCTCTTCCCGGCGCGCAGCAGGGCGGTGACCGCGTCGTCCGCCGCCAGATCGGTCATCACCTTCAGGGCGGGCACCCGCCGCCCGGCCCGCTCGGCCGCGGTGGCCAGCACCGCCTCACTGTGGAGCCGCTCGGCGGGGCGGTCGGCGGCCGTTCCGGGGATGTAGCCCTCGTACCGCTCCCACAGCGAGGCGTGGACGACGCGCAGCGGCAGCCCGCGGCGCCCCGCCATCTCGGCCGCCCAGTCCAGTGCGTCCGAGGCGGCGTCCGAACCGTCGACCCCGACGACCACGGGAAGCTCCACCGTGCCCACCGCCTCTCCTGCCGGCACCTGGGAATGTCCCTTCCCATTGTCCCGCCGAAGCGGTCGCCAAGGGAGTCCGGCGGCTCACTCAGCGCAGCCGCATGGCCAGCGTCACCACGGCGCCCACCGCCCCCGCGCTGATCACCAGCCGGTCGGTGACCAGCTGGGTCAGCCACAGTCCGCGGCCGCTCGTCGCGCCGTCCAGCCCCGGCAGGATCCGCGGGATGACGTCCTCGGAGAAGCCGGGGCCGGAGTCGCTGATCCGGCACTCCAGCTCGTCGCCGATCCGCCGCAGCAGCAGGGAACCGGTGCCGCCCGCGTGCTCGATGGCGTTGTTGGCGATCTCGTCCACGGCCAGCACGAAGTCCCCGCGGCGGGTCTCGCTGAGCCCGGCCCAGGCCGCGCACTCCTCGACCTGCACCCGCAGCCGGGGCAGCTCATCGACGGTGAAATGACGGTGGAGCAGGTGTTCTCCGGCTCGGTCGGCGGACCGACGACGAGGGTCGGCTAGCACCAGTGCCTCCCGTTTGGTGACGAGTACGAGCGACAACACAGGGTCGGTGAAGCAGCCGAGGGTACGGGGAGCAGCGTCTCATCGGTCACCACGACCACGAATGACGTGTCATATCGGAAACGTGACCGAAAATGGGTAAGAGTGAAGCGATACCCGATCGACGGTGTATCGCTTTGGATCGGCTGCCTCTCGTCGTCTCGTCCGCTCAGAGACCGCCGAGGGGCGAGGGGGGAGAGGAGACGGCAGAGTGAGGTCATGATGGGACTGCTCAGTGCGCTGAAGACCGAACACCGTGAGCGGCTGATGGCGCTCGCCCACGATGTGTCCTTCCCCTCGGGCGGCCGCATCTTCGAGGAAGGCCGTAAGGCCGACCGTTTCTGGATCATCCGCACCGGCGCGGTCACTCTCGATCTGCATGTCCCGGGGCGGCGGGCCGCAGTGATCGAGACCCTCGGCCCCGGAGAGCTCATCGGCTGGTCCTGGCTCTTCCCGCCGGACACCTGGCACCTGGGCGCGGAGGCGCTCAGCCCGGTGCGTGCGCATGAGTTCAACGCCGAGGCGGTGCGCCGGCTGTGCGACGAGGACCCGGAGCTCGGCTACGCCCTCGCGCTGGCCTGCGCCCAGGTGATCGGGCGCCGGCTGCAGAGCGCCCGCACCCGGCTGCTGGATCTGTACGGGCCCTACGCGGGCGGAATCTCGCCATGACCGGGCCGGAAGGCGTAGCCGGCGGCCCGGGGGCCGAATGGCCCCTTACGCTTCCCTGCGCCAGAACGTAAAGCTGGGCAGCCGGATCGCGACCGGCGACCCGCGCGCCATGGAGGAGAGGCCGTGCCCCAGACAGCCGACCCCGACGGCCCCATCGGGGTCTTTCTGCTCGACGACCACGAGGTGGTGCGGCGCGGACTGCGTGATCTGCTCGACGCCGAATCCGATCTGAAGGTGGTCGGCGAGGCGGCCAACGCCCGCGAGGCCATCGCCCGCGCCCCCGCCGTACGGCCACACGTCGCGGTGCTCGACGTACGGCTCGGCTCCTCGGGCGAGGGCGGGGACCACGAAGGGATCGAGGTCTGCCGGGAGTTGCGGGCCCGGCTCCCCGATCTCGCCTGTCTGATGCTGACGTCCTTCGACGACGACGAGGCGCTGTTCGACGCCATCATGGCCGGGGCCGCGGGCTATGTGCTCAAGCAGATCAACGGGTCCGACCTGGTGTCGGCGGTGCGCACCGTGGCCGAAGGCCGCTCCATGCTCGACCCCGGCGCCACCTCCCGGGTGATGGCCCGGCTGCGCGGCCCCGCGCCCAGCGGGCCCGTGGAGCTGGAGAGGCTGTCCCCGCGGGAGCGGGAGATCCTCCAGCTCATCGGCGACGGACTGACCAACCGGCAGATCGCCGAGCGGCTGTTCCTGGCCGAGAAGACCGTCAAGAACCGCATCTCCTCGATCCTGTCCAAGCTGGGCGTGGGGCGGCGCATCCAGGCCGCGGTGATCGCCGAGCGGATCAAGGAGCGCGAAGCGGGTCAGTGAGCCCGCGAGCGATGCCCGGTACGGGTGTCCGGTCCGGATGACGCCCTTACGGTGGCCGCCGCGGTGGGCGGTGGCCGTCACGGTGGAGGCGTGCGTTTCGCGTGGAGCGCGAGACCGGTCCCCTACCGGCCCCGCGCCCCACGCCGAACGGGGCGGGACCGGTCGACATGCTCATCACCGCAGTGGAGTGAGAGCCCGGCCCACCCCCGGTGGTGGAGATGGCTCGCGGAACTGCTCGGTCCAGCATCGCGGTGCGCCCCGCCGCCGGGGAGGGGCCGAACGGCCCTCATAAAACGGGCGCGGACGGCCCTCACAACGAATCAGGGGCCGGACGGGGATACCCCGTCCGGCCCGGACCTTCCCGCGACCGGGCACAGCCCGGTCGCATCACCTCCCGACGTGTGTCAGTAGCCGCCTCCCGGCTGCGGTGCCCGGCCGCCCGGGTACTGCTGACGCCCGTAAGGGTCGTCGTACGGAGAGGGCGCGGGTGCCGCCGGGCGAGGCGCGACCGGACGCGTCATGGCCGGGCGCATCGCCTCGTACCCCATCGGCGAGGCCGGCGCGGGGCGCTGCGTCTGCGGCTGCTGGGCGCCCGGGTAGCCCCGCGGTCCCGTCGGCTGCGGCGGGATGTAGGGCGAGTGCGCCTGCTGCAGGCCGGCGGGCTGCGGCGCGTGCTGCTGGTACCCCTGGTGCATGGGCTGCGGGGAGGGGGCGGCCGGCAGCGCGGGGAGCGCCGAGGGCAGCGCCGGAAGATGACTTCCGGTGTCATAGGCCGACGGCACCCTGATGGGTGCGATCTGCGGTGTCCCCCGCTCGGCGACAAGACTGTCGTAGATGGGGGTGTCCGGGAAGGACGGCGAGGAGTAGTAGCCGCCACCGTAAGTGCTGCGGGGGGAGGTCATAGACCATAAGTTAAGCCCACCATGTGCTGATTGGGGAGTCCGGTAGGAGGGTTGTTTTCAGTGTTCGGAGTGGTCGTGGATCCCCAATCCGAGCGAACCCGGGAAAATCGGTCGTCAGGGTACGTTGAGATCGTGTAAAGAGCGCGTTTTCAGCGGGTAGCCACCCGTCGTCCGCGCTGTGCGACGGCCGAGCGGCCCGATCCGAGCGAACAGAAAGGCAGGGGGACGGAAATGGCGATGCGCAAGGGTGGTAACACGCCAGTACCGGCTGACGCGGTGCGGATCGAGCTCGGCTGGCGGGCCGGACCGGGGGCGCCGGACGTGGACGCCTCGGCGTTGCTGCTGGTGTCCGGAAAGGTCAGGTCCGACGGGGACTTCGTGTTCTACAACCAGGCGGCGCACTCCTCCGGCGCGGTGCGCCACGAGGGGAAGCGGACCGCGGGTGACACCGTGACCGACACCCTTTCGGTGGACCTCGCCCGGGTCGAGCCCGCCGTCGACACCGTGGTCCTCGCGGCCTCGGCCGATGGCGGAACGTTCGGCCAGGTCCCCGGTCTGCACATCCGGGTGCTGAACGCGGCGGGTGGCGCGGAGATCGCCCGCTTCGACAGCGAGGACGCCACCGTCGAGACCGCCTTCGTCCTCGGCGAGCTGTACCGCAGGCAGGGCGCCTGGAAGTTCCGCGCGGTGGGCCAGGGGTACCAGAGCGGTCTTGCGGGGCTCGCCACGGACTTCGGCATCTCGGTCGACGAGCCGCAGCAGACGCCGGCTCAGCCCGCCGCCCCGGCTCCGGCCCCCGTCGCCCCGCCGAACGCCGGGCAGAACCCGTACGCGGCGCAGAACCCGTACC
>NZ_JAAAYH010000056.1:0-31711 GCF_018035285.1 Streptomyces sp. MK37H
ACCGTGATCGTCGTCTATCTCGCGGGCATGCTCGCGCTCGGCTGGTGGGGGATGCGCCGCGCCAGTTCCACCAGCGACTTCCTGGTCGCGGGGCGGCGGCTGGGCCCGCTGATGTACTCCGGGACGATGGCCGCGATCGTGCTCGGCGGCGCGTCCACCATCGGCGGTGTCGGGCTCGGCTATCAGTACGGGCTCTCCGGCGCCTGGATGGTCATCGCCATCGGCCTCGGGCTGCTGGCGCTGTCGGTCTTCTTCTCGGCGCGCATCGCCCGGCTCAAGGTCTACACGGTCAGCCAGATGCTGGATCTGCGCTACGGCGGCTCCTCCGGGCTGATCTCGGGCATCGTGATGTGGGCCTACACGCTGATGCTGGCGGTCACCTCGACCATCGCCTACGCCACCATCTTCGACGTGATCTTCGGGTTGGACCGGGTCGTCGCCATCGTGCTCGGCGGGGCGATCGTGGTGTGTTACTCGACGCTCGGCGGCATGTGGTCGATCACCCTCACCGACATGGTGCAGTTCGTGGTCAAGACGGTGGGCGTGCTGCTCCTGCTGCTGCCGATCGCGGTGGTGAAGGCGGGCGGCTTCGACGCGATGAAGTCCGAACTCCCCCACGGCTACTTCTCTCCCATGGGCATCGGCGGCCAGACCGTCTTCACCTATGTGCTGATCTACTCCTTCGGCATGCTGATCGGCCAGGACATCTGGCAGCGGGTCTTCACCGCCCGCGATGACCGGGTCGCCCGCCTCGGCGGCACCGCGGCCGGTACGTACTGCCTGGCCTACGCGGTCGCGGGCGCGATCATCGGCACGGCGGCCAGGGTGCTGTACCCCAAGCTGGGCGCCCCGGACGACGCGTTCGCGACCATCGTCAAGGACGCGCTCCCGGTGGGCGTGAAGGGGCTGGTGCTGGCCGCCGCGCTGTCCGCGGTGATGTCCACCTCCTCGGGCGCGCTGATCGCCTGCGCGACGGTGGCCAACAACGACATCTGGGCCCGGCTGCGCGGCCGTACGCTGCGTACGGCCGGCGCCTCCCATGACGAGATCGGCGGCAACCGCGTCTTCATCCTCATCATGGGCGTCGCCGTGATCGGCATCTCCGCGGCGCTCAACGATGTCGTCGAGGCGCTGACCGTCGCCTACAACATGCTGGTCGGCGGGTTGCTGATGCCGATCCTGGGCGGGCTGCTGTGGAAGCGCGGCACGGGCGCGGGCGCACTGGCCTCGGTCGGTGTCGGCGGCCTTACGGTCATCGCGCTGATGGGGTGGAAGGGCATCCTCGCCAACGAACCCATCTACTTCGGGCTGCTGGCCTCGCTGGTGGCGTATGTGGCCGTCAGCCTCGCCACCAAGCCGACGGACGCGGCGATCCTGGACGTCTGGCGGCGACGGCTGGCCGGTGAGCCCGCCGCCCCCGCCTCGGAGACCTCCAGTCCGGCCACCGCGGGCGCCTGACACCGGCTCACGGTCGCTCTCTTCGATACACATCGTCAGAAAGGCACCAATCCATGCCCACCGCACAGCGCGCGCGTCACGGCGGCGATCTCGTCGTGGAGTCCCTCACCGCGCTCGGGGCGAGCACCGTGTTCGGGCTTCCCGGACAGCACGCTCTCGGGGCGTTCGACGCGCTGCGGCGGTCCGGGCTCATCTATGTGGGGCTGCGGGTGGAGAACAACGCCGGGTTCGCCGCCGACGCCTTCGCGCGGGTCACCGGCACGGTGGCGCCACTGCTGGTGTCCACCGGGCCGGGGGCGCTCATGACGCTCGCCGCGCTGCAGGAGTCGGCGGCGGCTTCCGCACCCGTCCTCGCCATCGGCAGCCAGGTGCCGACGGCGGGGCTCGGCGGCGGGCGCAAGGGCTATCTCCATGAACTCGTCGACCAGAAGGCGTCGTTCCGCGACGTCGTGAAGTCCGTCCACACGGTGCGTACGGCCTCCCAGATCCCCTCCGCGGTCGCCGCCGCCTGGGCATCCGCGCTGGAGGCCCCCGCCGGGCCGGTGTGGCTGGAGATCCCGCAGGACGTGCTGCTCGCACCGGTCTCCGTGCCGCCGGTGACCTCCCTGCGGGCCGAGCCCCGGCCGCTGCCGCCCCGGCCCGAGCTGACGGCGGAGGCCACCAGGCTGCTGAACGCCGCCGAGCGTCCGGTGATCCTGGCCGGGGGCGGAGTGGTGCGCGCCGGGGCGCGGCAGGAGCTGCGGGCGCTGGCCGAGGCGCTGGACGCGCCCGTGGCGACGACCTTCGGCGGCAAGGGCGCGTTTCCGTGGGATCATCCGCTCTCGCTCCAGTCCTGGCTGGAGGACGCGCACACCACCGAGTTCCTGGAGGACGCCGACGTTCTGCTGGTCGTCGGCTCCGGACTCGGTGAACTCTCCTCCAACTACCACACGTTCCGCCCGCGAGGCCGTCTCATCCAGATCGAGGCCGACCTCGGCAAGCTGGAGTCCAACCACCCGGCGCTCGGCATCCACGCCGACGCCCGCGAGGCGCTGGCCGCCCTCGCCGAGGCCGTCACGCCCCGCCCGCCGGGCACGGCGGCCAAGGCCGCGGCCGGGCTGCTCACCCGGGTGCGGGAGCGGATCGACGCGCAGGGCCTGGAGCTGGAGCGGCGGGTGCTGGGCGCGGTACGGGACGCGCTCCCCGATGACTCCCCCAGCTTCTGGGACATGACGATCCTCGCCTACTGGGCCTGGTCCGCCTTCGATCCCCGTGCGGGCGCCCTGCACTCGGCGCAGGGCGCGGGCGGCCTCGGCTACGGCTTCCCGGCCGCCCTCGGAGCCGCCGCCGCGGACCGCGGACGGCCGGTGCTGGCCGTGTCGGGCGACGGCGGCGCCATGTACTCGATCTCCGAACTCGCGACCGCCCATCAGTACCAACTCCCCATCACCTGGCTGATCGTGGACGACGGCGGCTACGGCATCCTGCGCGAGTACATGACGGACACGTTCGGCGAGGCGACCGCCACCGAGCTGTCCCGCCCGGACTTCGTCGCGCTGGCCGAGTCCTTCGGCGTCCCGGCGGTCCGTACCACACCCGAGCGGCTGCGCGCGGACCTCGCCGACGCCCTCGCGGCCACCGGGCCGTCGGTCGTGGTACTGCCCGCGCTGCTCCGGATGTTCGCGCCCACCCACCTCGACCGCCTCGCCGACGGCGGCCCCGGTCCCGATGGCGGCCCCGGTCCCGATGGCGGCCCCGGTCCCGATCAGCGCTGATCGGAGCCCGACCCCGGTCAGGGCTGATCGGAGGAAATGGGGGCCACCCGCGCCGAGCCTGGGCGCGGGCCACCACCCGAGTCCTTACCGTGCCAGTGACCCATTGGCTCCGCGCTCGTTCACCCAACCGGGGGAATGAGACGGTCGCAGGTAAGGCGAGGTGCTCGGGATGGTGGCTCCGCCGGACGACGACATGCTCGCGGCACGCACCGTGTCGTACGCCTACGGCGGCTCGCCCGCCCTCACCGGGGTCTCCCTCGGCGCCCGGAAGGGTGAGATCGTCGCCGTCACCGGTCCGCGCGGCTGTGGCAAGACCACCCTCCTCGCCTGCCTGGCGGGCCAACTCGTCCCGGACAGCGGGGAGGTGTGGTTCAAGGGCGTCCCCGTGCACTCCCTCCCTCCACTCGGCCTCGAACGGCTGCGGCGCGAGCACTTCGGCTGGATCGGCACCGAACCCCAGCTCGTTCCCGAGCTGACCGCCTGGGAGAACGCCGCGCTCGCCCTGATGCTGCGCGGCACCGGGCGGCGCGCCGCGAAGAGCGCCGCGTGCGAATGGCTGGACCGGCTCGACGTCGGCGAGTGCGCACGGGCACGGCCCGCCGCACTGCTGCAGTCGCAGCGCCAGCGGGTCGCGCTCGCCCGCGCGCTGGCCGCCGGCCCCAGCGTGCTCTTCGCCGACGAGCCCACCGCCCCGCTGCACCAGACCGATCGCGCCCAGGTGCTGCGCACCCTCACCTCGGCGGCCCGCTCCCACGGCATCACCGTGGTCCTCGCGACGCACGACCAGGAGGTGGCCACCCTCGCCGACCACACGGTCGCCCTGCTCGACGGGCGCCGGGTGGGCTCGGACCCCTCCGAGGCGGAAGGCAGGGCCGCGTGCTCAGCCTCCGCCTAGCCCGCGGCGCCCGCCCGTCGGTGCTGCTGCGGCGATCGCTGGTCACCGTCGCGGCGGCGGGCGCGAGCTTTCTGCTGCTGAGCGCCCTCGGGTTCGCCTCGGGCCATCCGGACGACTCACAGGGCGCGGTGGGGCGGCTGCTGTGGTGCCTCGTCCCGCTGGCCGCGACCGTCCAGCTGGCTGTCGCCGTGGGCCGCGCCGACCCCAGCACCGGCCCTGGCCCCGGTTTCGCCGCTGCTGGAGTCGGCCCGGCCCGGGCGGCACTGCTCGCGGCGGTATCGATGGCGGCCGCCTGTGCGCTCGGCGGGGTGCTGGCGCTGCTGGACTTCCTGCATCTGCGTGGCGATCTCGGGGACTCCTGGCTGGCCTGGGCCGGAAGCGGGGCGGCCGGCCGACAGCTCGGCGGCGGCCGACCGCTGCCCTTGGCCGGTACGGTCACGCTGCTCGCCGTCGTCCCCGTGGTGGTGGGCGCCGCGTGTGCGGCCGGGCTGTGGCCCCGGCAGCCGAGGGCGGTCCACCAGCCGGTCCGCGGACCACGGGGCGCCCGCCGCCCGGCGGTCCCGGCCCGGCCCACCGTCGTGACGGGGCCGGTCGCGCCCCGGCCCCACCAGGCAACCTCCGGACTTCCCTGGGGCATCGCCCTGACCGCGGCCGGACTCGCCCTGCAGGCGTACGCGAGCGGTAACGCGCCCCCGCTCCCCGACGCCCTGCTCGCCGTGCCGGGCCGGCTCGGCGGCAACCCGCCCGGTGTGGTGGGCGGCTGGGCTCTGGCAGCGCTCGGGCTGGTGCTGGCCGGGCCCGGCCTCACCCATCTGTGCGGCAGGCTGCTGGCGGTCGGGCGGCCTGGCGTGCTGCGGCTGCTGGCCGGGCGCATGCTCCAGCAGGAGGCCGGGCTGATCGGACGCCCGGTCGGCGCGCTGTGCGCCCTGGCCGCCGCCGGATTCACCGTCCTCGAACTGTACGGAAGGGCCTCGGGGCCGTCCGGCGCCCATGCCTTCGGCCCGCTCACGGGTCTGGGCGCGGCCCTGGTCACGCTGTGCGCCGCGGCCACGACCCTGACCGCGGTCGTGGAAGCGAGGAGCGCGCGCGAGCGCACGACGGCGGCCCTGGTCCGCCTCGGCGCCCCGGCCCGGCTGCTCCGCGGGGCGGCCGCGCTGCGCGCGACGGCCCTGCTGGCGCTCCTGGTGCCGCTGGTGTGGGTGGTGGCGCATCTCACGGCGATGCCGTTCCACCGCTGAAAATCCCGGGTGTCGGTGTTCATGCCTGGATTGTGCGGCGAAGCGGCCCGGTCACGATTGCCCTAATCCACAGCCCCCTACCTCCGGTGTGATTAGCATGTCGGCGTGCAGGAACCAGACCGGGAAATAGAGTCCATCGAGGAGTTCGACCAGGTCGTCGCCCGCGGCACCCTGGCCGGGTTCCGGGTCCAGTCCGTGGACCTGACAGGCCGTACGGCCGCGCTCCTCTCCACCGACACCAGCGAGTCCGTCTTCCTCGGCTGCCCGATGGAGACCGAGGCGGCGGCGAAGGTCCGGGCCGGGGGCGCGCTGGTGTTCCCGCCGGTACCGGATCTGCCGTTCGATCCGTACCGCGGCACCCTCTACTCCCCCGCGGAGCTCTTCGAGGGCCTCACCGAACACGGTTACGTGCGGACGCCGGACGCGCTCGCCTACGCCTGGTTCCAGCGGACGAAGACCGACGGCGACATCTTCGGCTCGATGCTGCGCTCCATCCACGACGACGCGGTCTCCGACGCGCTCGACGAATTCCTCGTCGGGACGCGGGTGGTGGGCGTCATGGGCGGCCACGCGCTGGAGCGCGGCTCCGACGGATTCGCGGGCGCCGCACGGCTCGGCCGGGCCCTGGCCCGGACCGGCCTCACGGTCGCGACGGGCGGCGGGCCGGGCGCGATGGAGGCCGCGAACCTCGGCGCCTACGCGGCCCCGCACGAGGACGCGGTGCTGGACGAGGCGCTCGAACTGCTCGGCAAGACGCCCTCCTTCCGGCCGTCCATCAGGGCCTGGGCCGAGGCCGCCTTCGCGGTGTGCGAGCGCTGGCCGGACGGCGGGGCGTCGGTCGGCATCCCCACCTGGTTCTACGGGCATGAGCCGCCGAACGCGTTCGCCTCGCACATCGCCAAGTACTTCGCCAACGCCACCCGTGAGGACGGGCTGCTGGCGCGCTCGACCGCCGGCGTGGTCTTCCTGCCGGGCGCCGCCGGGACCGTCCAGGAGATCTTCGACAACGCGACGCCGAACTACTACGAGTCGCGCGGTGAGCCGACCCCGATGGTGCTGGTGGACCGGGACCACTGGACCCGGCGGCTGCCGACCTGGCCGCTGCTCGAAGCGCTCGCGGAGGGACGGTCCATGAAGGCCCGTATCGCTCTGGTGGACTCGGTGGACGAGGCACCCGAGGCGCTGCTCTCGATGCTGGGCTGAGTCGGCGTCAAGGAAGCGCCGAGTACCAGGTGCGGCGAGGGGTCCCCGGCGTCAGGGCTCGGGGTCCAGGAGTACCACGTCGGCCGGGTCGATGGCCGCCCCGACCCTGGCCCCCGCCTCCGGGGCGTCCCGCAGGGCGCAGGACGCCTCCAGATGCGGCGCGGCCTGGTCCGACAGCCGCAGGATGAGCGCCACATGGTCGCCGCGGAAGGTGCGCGCCGCCACGGTGCACGCCAGCCCCTTCTCGGGGTCCGTCAGCCGCACCCCGGCGGGGCGGACCAGCAGCCTGCCGGGGCCCGGCCGGGAGCCGGGCGGCACGGGCAGCTTGCCCCATACGGTGTCGGCGACCTCGCCGTGCACGATCGCCTCGACCACATTGTCGAAGCCGAGGAAGCGGGCGACGAACTCGGTGGCGGGCCGCTGCCACACCTCCAGCGGGGTGCCGGTCTGGGCGATCCGGCCGTTCTCCATCACCACCACCCGGTCCGCGAGCGCGAACGCCTCCCCCTGGTCGTGGGTGACCGCGAGGACGGTGGTGCCCAGCCGTTCGAAGAGCTCGCGGAGCTCCACTACCAGCCGTTCCCGCAGTCCGCGGTCGAGCTGTCCCAGCGGCTCGTCCAGCATCAGCAGCTTGGGCCGCGGGGCCAGGGCGCGGGCGAGCGCCACCCGCTGCTGCTCACCGCCGGAGAGCGAGTCGACGGGGCGGCGCTGGGCGCCCGGCAGCCCCACCAGTTCCAGCAGTTCGGCGACCCGGCGGTCCGCCTCCACGCGGCCCACCTTGCGCATCCGCAGCCCGAAGGCGACGTTGCCACCCACGTCCCGCTGTGGGAACAACTGGTGGTCCTGGAACATCAGCCCCACCCCGCGCCGGTGCGTGGGCACGCCGCTCTGGTCGCGTCCGGCGAGCCACACCCGGCCGGTGTCGGGGCGCTGCAGCCCGGCCACCACACGCAGCATGGTGGACTTGCCGCTTCCGCTCGGCCCCAGCACACAGACCGTCTCATGCTCGGCGACCTCCAGGTCCACGGCGTCCAGCGCGTCGCGCCGGCCGAACCTTACGGTCACCTCGTCCAGTCGCAGCAGCGTCATTCAGAACTCTCCGGAACGGTCGGTACGGATGCGCTCGAGCGCCAGCAGCGATCCGGCGCAGACCAGCATCAGGATCGTGCTCAGGGCCATCGCCTGCCCGTAGGTGAGCTGTCCGGCCCGGCCCAGGAAGCGGGCGATGGCCACCGGGAGGGTCGGATGGTCGGGGCGCGCGATGAAGACCGTCGCCCCGAACTCGCCCAGGGAGACGGCGAACGCGAAGCCCGCCGCGACCGCCACGGCCCGCCCGACCAGCGGCAGGTCCACCTCCCGCCAGACCTTCCACGGTGACGCTCCGAGCACGGCCGCCGCCTCCCGGAGCCGGTGGTCCACCGCCCGCAGCACCGGCAGCATCGTCCGTACGACGAAGGGCACACCCACCAGGGCCTGGGCGAGCGGCACCAGGACCCAGGACGCGCGCAGATCCAGCGGGGGCTCGTCCAGGGCGATCAGGAACCCGAATCCCACGGTGACGGCCGAGGTGCCCAGTGGCAGCATCAGCAGCGCGTCGAAGCCCCGCACCAGCCTGCCCGCCTTACAGGTGAGCGCGGCGGCGGCGAGACCGCCCACGACGAGGGCGAAGGCGGTGGCGACCGCCGCGTACCACAGGGAGTTCCCGACGGCCTCCATGGGAGCCACGAAGAAGGTGCCCCCGCTGTCGGCGGCCGACCGCAGCGCCTCGTAGTAGGTGAAGCCGTAGCCGTCCGGTCCGTTCAGCGAACGCTCCACCAGCACCGCGAGCGGGGTCACGATCAGCAGCGCGACCACCGCCAGCACGCCCCACAGCAGCGCCCACTGGGCCGGGCCCTTCGGGCGGCGCGCGGTGCGGCCCGGGTCGACGAGCCGCAGGGCGCTCTCGCGGCGCCTTACGGTCCACGCGTGCAGGGCCAATACGGCCGCGACCGCGGCGAACTGGACGAGGGTCAGCACCGCGGCCGTGGGGAGGTCGAGCAGCTGCGCGGTCTCCCGGTAGATCGCCACCTCCAGGGTGGCGTAGCGGGGGCCGCCGAGAATCTGGATCACGCCGAAGGAGGTGAAGGTGAACAGGAACACCATCAGCGCGGCGGCGGCCACGGCGGGGGCCAGCGCGGGCAGCGTCACCCGGCGCCAGGCCGACAGCCGGCTCGCGCCGAGCACCCGCGCGGCCTCCTCCTGGCGCGGGTCGAGCTGGGCCCACAGCCCGCCCACGGTCCGGACGACGACCGCGTAGTTGAAGAAGACATGGGCCAGGAGGATCGCCCAGACGGAGGTGTCCAGCCGCACCCCCCACAGCTCGTCCAGCAGCCCGCCCCGGCCGAGCAGGGCCAGGAAGGCCGATCCGGCGACGACGGTCGGCAGGACGAACGGCACGGTCACCACGGCCCGCAGCAGCCCCTTGCCGGGGAAGTCGAAGCGGGCGAAGACATAGGCGCCGGGCAGCGCCACCGCGAGCGTGAGGGCGGTCGACGCGACCGCCTGCCAGCAGGTGAACCACAGGACGTCCAGCGTCGTCGGATCGCTCACCACCTCGGCGATCCGGCCGAACCGCCACCGCCCGTCGACGCGCAGCCCCCGGGTGACGATGGCGGCCACGGGATAGGCGAAGAAGACCGCGAAGAAGGCGAGTGGCACCGCCATCAGGGCGAGCCGGAGCGCGATCGCGCGACGGCCGCCGCCCTCGCCCTTATCGGCCTTACGGTGGCCGTCGGCCGTCTTACGGTTCTCGCGGGGCTCTACAGGACCAGCGAGGACCATGTCTTGACCCACGACTCACGGTTCTTGGCGATCTTCTCC
This sequence comes from Streptomyces sp. MK37H, assembly GCF_018035285.1. NCBI lineage: Bacteria > Bacillati > Actinomycetota > Actinomycetes > Kitasatosporales > Streptomycetaceae > Streptomyces > Streptomyces sp. MK37H. The sequence goes on from NZ_JAAAYH010000056.1 coordinate 9,408, forward strand.
GGCGCCAGGGTGGCCGAGTCGGCGATCCTGACCCCGTATCGGGTGAACAGCTCCGGCAGCTTGGCGTCCTCGCGCGCCGGGTTGACGTACATGTTCAGCGGGACGTCCTCCTGGAACCGCTTGCTCAGCAGGAAGTCCAGCAGCGCCTTGCCGCCCTTGGTGTTGCCCGCGCCGTTCAGCAGCCCGGCGAACTCCACCTGCCGGAAGCAGGTGCCCGTCGCGACCCCGGTGGGGGCCTTCGCTGGCTTTGTCTTGGCATCGGCCACCTCGGCGGGCGGGCTGGACGCGTAGGAGACCACGAGCGGCCGGTCGCCCTTGCCGCCGCCGGCCGAGCCGGAGAACCGGTCGTAATACGCCTGCTCCCAGCCGTCGACGACCTCGAGGCCGTTGGCCCGCAGCTTCTTCCAGTAGCCCTTCCAGCCGTCGTCACCGTACTTCGCGGCCGTGGCGAGGAGGAAGCCAAGACCGGGGGACGAGGTGGCCGCGTTCTCGGTGACCAGGAGGTTCTTGTAGGCGGGCTTGGTCAGATCGTCCAGCGTCCGGGGCGGCGTCAGCTTCTTGTCGGCGAAGTACTTCCGGTCGTAGTTGACGCAGATGTCGCCGAAGTCGACGGGGGTGACGCGGTGCTCGGCCCGGTCGAGCTGAAGGGCCGACGGGACCTTGTCGAGGCCCTTCGCCGTGTAGGGGGTGAACAGCTCGTTGTCGAGCGCGCGGGAGAGGAGCGTGTTGTCGACGCCGAAGAACACATCGCCCTGGGGGTGGCCCTTGGACAGGATCGCCTGGTTGACGGCGGCTCCGGCGTCGCCCCCGGCCTGCACCCGCACCTTGTAGCCGGTCTCCTTGGTGAACTCCTTGAGGACCGCCTTGGAGGCCGCGAACGAGTCATGCGTGACCAGGGTGACCGTCTTGGAATCCGAGCCGCTCTTGGTGTCCTCGCCGCAGCCGACGAGCGCGCTCAGGGCCAGTGAGCCGAGGAGGGCGGCCGAGATGGCGCGCCGAAGCTGGCTGTTCATGGTGATGCTGACTCCCTACGCCGGTATGACCCGGATCAGGTCCGAGGGTCTGCGGCCGTGCCGCACTCTCAGCGCTCTGAGCGCTCCCCTGTCGGAATGTTCACTTGTAGTACGGATATTCACTTCTATGACGATCGCATGATGCGACGATGTCCAGGCACCGTATCAGCCGGTGCTCAGCGCTCCGAAGCCGCCAGCTGCCCGCAGGCCCCGTCGATCTCCTGGCCCCGGGTGTCCCGGACGGTCACCGGCACCCCATGGGCCTCCAGGGCCGCCACGAACGCCTTCTCGTCCTCGGGCCGCGACGCCGTCCACTTGGAGCCCGGCGTCGGGTTGAGCGGGATGAGGTTCACATGCACCCGGTGGCCCTTGAGCAGCCGGCCGAGCAGATCGGCGCGCCACGCCTGGTCGTTGATGTCCTTGATCAGCGCGTACTCGATGGAGATCCGGCGACCGGACTTCTCCGCGTACTCCCACGCGGCGTCCAGGACCTCGCGCACCTTCCACCGGGTGTTGACCGGCACGAGGGTGTCGCGCAGCTCGTCGTCGGGCGCGTGCAGCGACACCGCGAGGCGGCACTTGAACCCCTCGTCCGCGAACCGCAGCATCGCCGGGACGAGACCGACAGTGGAGACGGTGATACCGCGCTGCGACAGGCCGAGGCCGTCGGGCTCGGGGTCGGTGAGCCGGCGGATGGCGCCGACGACGCGGTTGTAGTTGGCCAGCGGCTCGCCCATGCCCATGAAGACGATGTTGGACAGCCGGGCCGGGCCACCGGGGATCTCGCCGTCCCGGAGGGCCCGCATCCCGTCGACGATCTGGTGCACGATCTCGGCGGTGGACAGATTGCGGTCCAGCCCCGCCTGCCCGGTGGCGCAGAACGGGCAGTTCATCCCGCAGCCCGCCTGTGAGCTGATGCACATGGTGACCCGGTCCGGGTAGCGCATCAGAACGGACTCCACGAGCGTCCCGTCGAACAGCCGCCACAGCGTCTTGCGCGTGGTGTCGTCGTCACAGCTGATGTGCCGCACCACGCTCATCAGATCCGGCAGCAGCCCAGCGGCCAGCTTCTCGCGCGCGGCGGCCGGAATGTCGGTCCACTGAGCGGGGTCGTCGGCATAGCGCGCGAAGTAGTGGCGCGACACCTGACCTGCCCGGAAGGGCTTCTCCCCGAGGGCGGCGACGGCCTCCCGGCGCTCGGCGGGCGTGAGGTCGGCAAGATGCCGCGGGGGCTTCTTGGCCCCACGCGGCGCGACGAAGGTGAGTTCTCCGGGCTTAGGCATGGCCGTACCAGTGTCGCAGATCGGATTCCGTGACCTGCGCCCGTCGCCCCGGAGGGTGGTCGTTGACGGTCGTTGTCGGTCGTCTTTGGCCGCCCTCAGACGGCCCCCAGACGGCCCCGCCGTGGCCTCTACAAGGTAAGGACCCCAGGCTTAGCCTGGCCGACGTCTCGCCGGTGAGAGAGGTACTCCTGCGCTGCTGGCTCAATCGCGTACCGCTGCTTGAGCACAGTCGCCACTTCCCGACTGGTCGTGATCAGCGACGGTTTTCAAGACCGGTCGCTCCACAGAACCGGCCCCCGCTCTGACCTGCACATCGACCTTTTCCGTCACCACTGCTGGACTGATCCTGGCCACAGGTTGGCCGCAAGCCTCCGGAACTGCGCAGTGCAGCGCAGCCCCGCCTGCCCTGGCGGAAGGTGGCAGAGAACACGAGATTCGAACACATGGGGGATGTCCCCGCACGCTTTCCAATTCTGCCGGTGTCCGTTCAGGACAGTTCAGACACGTTCAGAGCCTGGAGCTCGCCACTCCGGTCGACGTGGCTGAACGACCGTGAACGGTGGCGGATGAGACTGCAGTTGAGACTGCTGGGAGTGCTCGGTCGCGCTGCTCGCATGCTCAATGCCCTCCAGCCGCTGCAGCACGAAGATTCTCATGACCGCTCTCCCGCCGGACCGATAGCCACCACGACCAGCACGTCAGTCTTCGGTCTGAACCCTCGCGGACTGCGCGGGCCACAACGTTGGCCGCAACTGCTCACAACCGGGCCTTGGTGAGTGCTTGGCTTGCCCGCCCTTTCTCGGCCGCATGGGAAGGGCGCGTGTGGTGCTGATCAGCTCGCCGTGGCAGGACGTTCCCAGTTACTCAGCGCAGCCACCTGCTCCCGCCAGTCCGTGCGCGCGGCCCAGTCAGCGGCCAGAGGGTGGACCCCCTGGCTTGTTGGCGCACCTCGCTGGCTCAGACAGCCTGCAGATCTGAGGTGCGGCTACGAACGCCATGCGCCCATCTCCTGAGGCTGGCACCTTGCCCTGGGGTGAGATTGACGACAACGCCCTCTACCGCCGCGCACACAACCCTTTGTACACTTGAGTAATCACCCATTCACGCTGGGCAATGGAGTTGAAATGTCCACCCGCGTCGATAACGATTTCGATTCGTCATCGATTAGAGATCGAGAGGGGAGAAATCTGCGCCCCTTCAGTCGGCCCGATGTCTCGAAGGCTCTCAAGGCGCTCCAGGAGGCGACCGACCTGTGGGAATATGGAAGCCCATACTGGCAGGTGCCGTCGGAGGCGGACCTACTAGAACTATGTGAGCAAAAATTCAAGCCGGGCAGTTCGAGCAGAATCGACCTCGGAATATTCCTCCCTCACAATGACCCTGTTGGCCAATGCTCTATCCATGCGATTGACTGGAGGAACAGAACCGGCCAGTTGGGTGTTGCTGTCTGGAAAAATTCCGATCGAGGGAAAGGCCTTGGCTCGAACGCCATAAGACATCTCATGCAGTTCAGCTTTGACGATTTAGACATGTTTCGGCTTGAGGCGTTCATTCTTCAAGACAACAAAAAGAGTTTGCATCTTTTCAAGGGTCTCGGATTTCAGCAAGAAGGCATATTGCGAGAAAGATACCTACGGAGGGGGAAAAGAGTTGATGTCGTCGTGTTGGCCAGCATCAGAGATAAGTAGCAGCCAGCCTGTAGTGCTGTCAGCTCTAGGCGCTCAATCTGCCGAATTCCTCGTCCCGCTACTCCATCACGATACTTATGTCATCAAGATTCCGGTACCAAGTGATTGGCGAGTAGCTCGCGATAGCTGGCATCACGGGTACCGCCGCGGCTATTTTCAGCTACCGGTTCTGGCTAAGCCGAGTAGCGGTTTTACGAGTCCCCATAGATTCAACGTATCTGCTGAGAGTTGGCGCTGGCAGCTATCTAAATGGGCCAAGGAAAGCCTTACCCCATATTGGGCACTGTGGGGAAAGCAACATCATTTCGAGCTGGCGGAACATTCGAAAACATCGGCGGCTACAATGAATCTGTCAGGTGGCAGATTTCCTTTAGTGGACGCATTTGTTAGCATGCTGAGTTTCGCCTACTCACAACTACTGCATGCGCCTTTGCCGACCTTCTCTATGATTGATGGCCAGATCACTCTAGGGAATGTTGGTACAGGAATTTCCGCCAAGTTACTGGATGCCTTGTCTACCCTCGAAACGTGCCGCTTAAGGAACCGAGGCAGAGTTCACATTTTTTCTGCCAACGAGGGCTATCATTTAGTAGAATCCGTGACAAGAGAATCGGCGAGTCGCTATGCGTTGGTTCTTTCATCGAGCATGGGCCAAAGGATGGTGACTGTCGACCTATCGAAACCAGAGACAACAAACAGCTGGACTCTTATTCTCAGCGGTAGCACGCGAATCATTGAATTGCTCGGCAACGGACTAGTAGGCCACGCGCCCTGGCATTCTAAATTCTCCAGCAATCCAATTGAGCCATCATCAAACGGGCTCTCCGTTCCCTGCAGGGCATCACTCACTCCATTTTGGCCGCGCACTGTTTCGTCCCGACAAGAACTGTTAAATAGGTGGCAACCCGGTGCCTACCTATGGAATTATCAAGCGCCCACAATAAGCCGATACTTGGCTCTGGTTCTAGGGAGCACCAAAGACTCACTGGACGCGTCGGACGAGATCTGGTTAGATCTCGTGGCTCAAGTCGCTTATGGACGACGCCGGAACGATGAGCAGGCTCTTCTTCGACGCGCAGTGGGAGGATTCTGCGAGTTGACAGGGGCGGCACGCAAGACGGGACTTCTCAGCTGTGCTGACCTTCCAGCAGTTCCCATGCTGGCTCGGTTGGCACATTTGTGCAAGATTTACGCAAGTCGCAGGAGTCTAGTTGGCCGGCCGCAAAATAGCATTATAGGGTCAGCCGAAGTCTTGGCCTCGGGGGCGCGTCATGTGTTAGACGTTTGGAAGTTCATCAGAGATCATGGACAAGCAAGTATCTGGCACCTTATGCTGCTATGCATAAAGGGCACTTCTCTACGCTCTCCCTGTAGTCCGCCAAAGCTCGGATATCTGAATTATCACTGCAGCCGAAAGAGTTGACATATATGTTCAAAATGCGAATTCGCGAAGACGGTTTTGCGGCCCACGCTTACGCGCACGACAAGGCTAACCTTCGAAATGTGGCTGCAGTCTTCCCCGGATTGCCTTATGTTCCGGGGTTACAGGAATGTGGAGAGTTTCTCTACTCTTTGGGGTACGACGTAGTCCAACCCCAATACTCTGGAACCTATGACAGTGATGGAGAGTTCAGCCCCCAAAGCGCTGTTGATTCCGTGAGTAGGCTGCAAAAGGTACTTTCGCGGGGAACGCTGACCGACCATCGCAGTGGGTGTACGGTTACAGTTCAATCAGGAATCGAGGTCGCGGCCGCTCATTCCTTCGGTACTTGGGCAGTAGCCAATGCTTTCGTGGCAGGGTTCAGGCCCAAGGTTTTGTTGCTGCTGTCACCTTTCCTTGGTGTGGGAAAGAACCTCAGCGAAGCGGGCGCGCGAATCGACCTCAGTGGGCAACCAGACCACATCGAGAAGGCCCTTCCGTTTACCTTTCGTGTCAGTTCCCAGGATGAATGGCGATCATTCTTCACTGATGGCATGTTCCCATTCGGTGCAGTTGCGGAAGGCCCCCAGAGTCAAATCATTGGGGTCACTGGGGGGCAGGATCCTGGACTAGACCCGGAGCGCACACGCAGGCGTTTCCTGTGGTTCTCCAAAAAATATCAAGTAGCCGTCTCTTCGGCCGAATTTCATATTGTTCCGACTGCTGGGCATGACGAGAATGGGCTTTTAGTTGAGCCGGTTCTGGATGCTCTTCGTCGCAGGATGGCATGATGCAGCAGCCGACAAGGCCAACTCTAGAGAAGTACGATCGTCTCTTCCAGCACTACGCCTTGCTTTCGAACCTGCAAGTACAAGGTGAGACCATCTATGCTGGCAGGACGAATGTAATTACCCTGACTCAGGGTCTGCTTCTTATCGGGCTTCAAGCTTTCAGTTCTGGGGCGAGCCAGACATCCTCATGGATTGCGGTTTTGATTAGCCTCGTTGGCGTCATCCTTTCGGTTGCATGGCTGGCTTTCGAGCAGCGCAATCAGATTTACTTCAACGGTCGTGGGCAATTCCTGGCGAAGTCGGAACTTGAAGTGCTCTCCGCGGCCGAAGCGTTGGATATACCGATCCATGGGATATGGACGACGGTAGGGTCCTGGGTGTCCGCCAATGCAAAGTGGTATCAAAGATACTCCGCTCCAAGAATCCAAAGAGGCTTAGTCCCCATTCTCTTTATATTCCTCTGGCTGTTCATCCTGACGCTGCAGTCAGTGCAATTGGCTACCTATCACGAACAGAAGCCTCGGGAAGTCATCTGTCGTGAGGAAGACAGAAAGGTTTCCTGCGAGATACCGGACGGCGTAATTAGAGATGCGAAGGGCCGGGCGTAATTAGGTCACCGCAAGGCATCCAGATGGATCAAGAATTTAGGCAGCGCGAGACGGTTTCTTGTTGAGGGTCGCCTGACGTAGTCCGTTCCCCGACGACGGCACCTCCGCTGGGGTACGTATCTCGTGATTGCGGACGCTCTGCGCAAGGAGATCGGGGAGGGGCGTATCGCTGCGGCACTGCCCTCGGAAGCGCAGCTCATGCGGGATCACGGCGTATCCCGGACGACGATCCGGCGTGCCTTGACGCTGCTCCAGGACGAGGGCCTGATCCACTCGGTGCCAGGGGCCGGCCGCGCGGTGAGCGGCACGGCCGACCAGCGCCCGTTGGTCGAGCGCATGACGGAACTGATCACGGCGACATCCTTGGCAATCGGGGATGCGTACCCCTCCGAGCTACTCGAAGCCTTGCAGCTACGGCAGGGCTATGAGTCCAGGACACGTCATGCCTCGCACAGAGATGACGTAGCTCATCGTGTTGGCACGACTCCTGGCCTTGGGTCGATTTAGCTCTGACTCATGCAACACGGCAGGTCGTGATCGTGTAGGCGACGGGACGTGTGTTGCTCGTCCAGGGGTAGTCCACGGCTCTCTTGGTCGGTGATGATCGCGTTTATCGACGCTGCTCGCCCGCAGCTGCGTCGATGCGGAGTTTGCGCACGGGGCCAACACCGTTGCAGTTTGTCTTGCCTGCTCTGTAGAGCTCTTTCACCGCGGCCCTAATGTGCATCTCGCGCGCTTCACCCAGGACGCCTGCCATGATCTCTACCTGGTGGTCGTCCACCGTAAAACTTTCTCGTTCCTGTAGAAGGTTCTCTATGTTGCGGCGGATCTTACGAACCCACTTCGCCGCTCGCTCGATCTCCTCATCGTCGAACGTGTCGACGGGGCTCCATAGCATCTCGTCGTTCGGCGGAGGCAACTGAGCCCGGCGCCACTCCACCTGAGCAAGACTCGCGGCTTCGCCAAAGAGCCACAGACCGTCCCTGTGGCGGCTGAAGAGCACGAGGTGGTAGGCGACCTGGTGGTGGGCCCGATTGCGAACATCGATCGCTGCTGCGCCAGCTCCGACTGCTGTGCGTACACGCTCTATAAAACCGTTCGTAATGCGTGCGACGGCTTCCAGGCTGTCGCTCGAGGCGAGGTACACGTCGCGCCACCACGTACCCCCGCATGCTGTGTCCATGGCGCTCAGGGTTGCTGGCTTGTTCCGACTGTCCTTTTTGCTGGTCAACAGGCCACCGATGCGCCGAACGGCGTTGGCGTTGAAGTTCAGGAGGACTTCGGTCGCCAGCCGTCCGGTGGTACCTCGCCTATTGCGAGTACCAAAGATCTGTCGGGTGAGGGCGTCGAAGCTCAGTCCGAGTCCAAAGGGGTCAAGGAACGCAAAGAGGGGAGCTCCCTCTGCCCGATTGAGTACAGAATCGAGATGCCTCTCTGCGCGGCCTTGGAGGGCATGGGCGGCTAGCCCGAGCTCCTGGGCCTCGGTAACCAGCTGTGACAGGGAACGGAAGCTCTTACGGCCGCGCTCGACGAAGTAGCAGTCAAGCTGTCGGAAGGCGGCTACCCGCGCTGCTGATTCGAGGATGAGCGCTGGCGATCCCGGCGTGCCGTCTTCGTAGCGGCCTGGACCAGCGTAGCTGTCGAGGTAGACGACTCGGCCATCTGGCGCGTAGCGGCCGACCTTGCTGGCGAAGGGCACTACGTACTGCTTGAGGATCTCGTGTTTGAGGACAGCAGCCGCCTTCTTGCTCACGAAGAACGGGCTGCTGCTGTCGTGCTCCTCGCCGACGCTCTCGCCGCTCAGGTCGAGTACTGCGTCGTCGCACACTTCATCAGGTTCGCCCACGATCCCGCCCCCTAGGGTCTCGGAGAAAGCCTCCGGCCTAGTGTGCGGTGCAACTGCCCCTGAAGTAACTACCATTGCCCAAATTGCTACTGGTTTCGGACGTGTCCTGCCGAAGCACCCGAGTGGCAGGGGGTGGCTCAAGCGGGGATGGGTAGGGGCATCTCGTCCCAGGTGCGGCCGGCCAGCACACGGCCGCCGGCCTTGGGTGTACGACCGCCCCATTGCTTGAAGAAGAACGCGACTCCTGCGTCCTGGCACACATCGCGGATCTCAGTGACCCATGCTTCGTCCAGTGGGCGGTGGCGCGGTCCGGATTCACCGCCGGCGATGACCCAGTGAATGCCGTCCAAGTTGAGGCTCGGCAGCGGTCCGAGCAACGGCTCACAAGAGAGGAACCGCACTGCTGCGGGCACATTGCGGAGGTCATCGACGCGAGCCAACTCCGCCTCCGTCTCTACGGAAACCCCCATCCACAAATTCGCCGGCCACTCCAGCTTCGGGGCGACCTGCCGCAGGCGCCGGGCGCGCTTGGTGAGGACCTGGTAGGTGTGCTGCGGGGTGTCGGCCATGACCTGGAACACCTGCCGCACGAAGTCGATCGGCACTCGGGCGTGGAAGAGGTCGGACATGGAGTTCACGAACACCACGCGCGGGCTCTTCCAGCTGTAGGGCACGTCTAGCGCGTCCGCATGCAGCGAGACATCGAAGCCCGGCCCGGAGGTGCGCGGATCGCCGTCGTTCTGGTACTTCGCTGCGCCCATCGCCTTAAGACGTTTTGCCAGTGTCAGGGCGTAGCAGTTGTCGCAGCCGGACGAGACGCGGTCGCAGCCGGTGGTCGGGTTCCAAGTCGCCTCGGTCCATTCGATGGCGCTGCGGTCACTCACCGGGTACCTCCTGCTGCTGTAAGCACGGCCACACCACTGGGGCGGGCGTGATGTGCTGCCTAACGATGCCTGCTGTGTTGGAGTGCGGGGGCACACAGTCCGGTATTCGCTCGATTTCGTTCTCTTTTCGCAGCCTCAATATCGAATCTCTGTTCTGAATCTAGCGGTTCAGGCCCCTGCAGTCGATGTCGGCGAACGCCACGGAAGATCGGAATGTGGAGAGTCGTTGACGTGTAATGCTGCTGACCTGCGGTTGCGTGGCCCTCCTCAATAGGCGCGGAGCCGATCGTTGGTTGCCATTGGCCCCCGCGGGCGGCCGCCCCGGGGACCCGGACGAACTGTCCGGGTCCCCGTCTGCCGAGTCCCTCATGCTGAGCTCACACCGACGGAGCGCCCTGTCCGATCCCTTGGGCGGATCGGTACCGTGAGGGAAGCCTTTAGACGCCAGGAGGCAGCACGCAATGCGTGGTCTTGGAGATCACCTCAGCATCGGGGAACGGATCGCCTTCTACCGCAACCGCCGCGGCTACACCCAGGAGGTTCTGGCCGGACTGGTGGGCCACAGCACTGACTGGCTCGCCAAGGTGGAGCGGGGTCGTCGGAAGCCGCCTCGCATCGACAAGCTCGGTGAACTCGCGCGCGTCCTGCGGGTACCCCTCGGAGATTTGATCGGGCAGCCAGCCTTGCTGGAGGACGAGAAGCAGCAAGACGACGTGCCGGCCGTTCGGGACGCGCTCATGAGTCCGCGGCGCCTTTCCCGGCTGCTGTTCGGGCCGGAAGCCGAATCACAGCTCCCGGTCCCCGGCCCCGTCGTACCAGTGGTCGAGCAACGGTGGAACGACTACCAGGCCGGCCACCTCGGCAAGGTCGTGGCCGCACTCCCCGGCCTTCTCCAGACCGCCCAGGAGCTAGAGGACCGTGGAGCGCGCTCTCAGGAGGAGCGGCGCGACTGCTGGGCGGTTTCAGCCCGCGCCCACCATCTCGCCGCGACCACGCTGGCGAAGATCGGGGAATCCGATATCTCGTGGCTGGCTGCGGAGCGGGCAATGCGGGCGGCTGACGAGTCGGGCGATCCGCTGGTTCTAGCGTCGGCGGCCCGCTCGGGCACGCATGCGCTGCTCGCCAACGGCCGGTACGACGACGCCATGGAGCTGGGCGAGACCACGGCCATGTGGCTCACCTCCCGCATCGAAGAGGATGACCCGGCCGCACTGAGCTTGCTGGGGATGATCCACCTGCGGGCAGCCATCGCGGCGGCACGCCACCAGGACCGCGCCACCGCGACGAACCTGCTCGGCCGCGCCGAAACGCTGGCCGATCGGCTCGGCTCGGACGAGAACCACTGGCAGACGAGCTTCGGGCCGACGAACGTCCTGCTGCACAAGCTTTCGGCGGAACTCGACCTTGAGAACGTCTCGTATGTCGTGGAGCACGGAGACATCGATGTGGACCATATGCCGCCGGAACGCGGCGTGTCCCACCGCATCGACTTCGCGCGTGCGCTCACGCTGGCGGGCAAGGGAGACGACGCCTTCAGCGAGCTGCGGACCGCTGAGAGCACATCGCCGCAGCTCGTGCGCAACAATCCTCGTGTGCGAGAGACGCTGCGAGACCTGATCAAACAGGCCCCGGTCACCGGCGGCGCTCGTTCGTCCGAGCTGTTCGCGATGGCCCAGCGATGCAAGGCGGTGCAGTGAGCAAGACAGCACGTGGAGTGCTCGGAATCATCGGGACGGGCGCCGGCGGGGTGGAGTCCTTGCGCACCGGCTTGGTTAAGTCAGCGATCGAGCGCGGTTGGCAGGTGGCGGTGACGCTGACACCCGCGGCGGGTGAGTGGCTACGGGCCATTGGCGAAGTCGAGCGGCTGGAGAAGGCGACGGGGCTGCCCGTACGAGACGCGCCGCGGCTGCCGGGTGAGGCGCGGCCACATCCGGCGGTGGACTGCTACGTGGTGGCCCCGGCGAGCGCGAACACCGTTGCCAAGCTGGCCACCGGCATCGCCGACAACCAGGCCCTCACGCAAGTCAGCGAGGCGATCGGCACCCGTGGCCTGCCCGTCGTCGTCTTCCCTCGCGTCAACGCGGCGCATGCCCGGCATCCGGCATGGCAGGGGCATCTCGACGCCCTCCGTGCTGCAGAGGTAAAGCTGGTGTACGGACCTGACGTCTGGCCGCTGTACGAACCGCGCGAAGCGCCGTCTGGCCGTGAGCTGCCCTGGACCGCAGTGCTCGACGCGGTTGAAGAGGTAGTCACCTGAGAAGTCGTCAACCCCGCTGACCAGCAGAGAAAGAGGACCCAGACACTCTGTCCGGGTCCTCTTCTGCTGGCGCTCGCATGCTTATTGGCATGTCAGGAAGCAACGAGCGTCGCACCGCTGAACTGGGGATGTCCCCCGCTGAGTTCGCCTTGATTAAAGCGAGCTTGCATCAGGCTCGTGCCCAGGCGGAGACCCTGCTGAGCCGTGCCGACAAGCTCACTCAGCGGGCGGCCTCTCATTGCTTTCGACAAGCCTCTCCAGGCGATCGAGCCGGTCACCAAGCTCCCGGAGCGTCTCGTGAATCGTACTGAGTTCCGAAGCCAACGCGGTGAACGCCGGGCTGCTGCCCGATTCGGTACCCAGGGGCACAGCAGGGTCACGGACAAACGTCCCGCGCCCCTGCTGGGTGATGACAAGCCCTTCGGTCCGAAGCTGCCCGTAAGCGCTCTGCACGGTCATGAGCTGGACGCCGAGCTGCTTCGCGAGCGCGCGAGCTGCGGGCAGCCGGTCATTCGGGCCGTACATCTCGTTTGCGATGTCCTCGCGGAACTTCGCGGCGATCTCCTTGGCCGTCGGCTTGGGCGCGTCAGGGCTTAGGTCCATGTCACGAGCGTAGCTGTCCTAGGTCAATCCGAGTTCGGTAGACCAGCTTGACATCAAGATTGACCTAGGTCAATCTGAAATCGCTTCGCCACGGCCCAGAGAAACCGGGCCGGGAGCGTCTGTTTGACCTGCTCAACCGCGCCCGGAAGCCCCTTGCCAGGGGTGAAAGGAAGCGCCCGTTGCTTGAGAACTGAACAGTGTGCCGACCCAGCCACATGCACACGTGTGGTCGATGGGTGCGGGTCACCACCCCGACCGCCCATGTCGGGCCGGGTGACCTGCCCGGAGCCGCCTCTCGGGGCGGTGCCGGCATATGCGTGATCTGAAGACTGCAGAACCTTTGCCCGGGGCGAATGGCCCGGGCTGAGCACCAGTGCTCACAGTCCCCGACAACCGCGCTTCCGCGACGGATGCCGGGCGGCTGTGGCCACTCGTGACGAGAGGCCAAAACCAGAGCGGTCCCCCGGGTTGCCCCCCGGAGGACCGCGTACAGGCACCTGGTTGGAGGAACCTGTGATCACCAGCATGGCACGCGGCGTCCTCGCCGCGAACCCGGGCGACAGCGACCCGGACATGGACGAGGCCCTGCGGCGCGTCCGGTCGGGAGGCTCCCGATGAGGCAGCCCACCCGGATCCCCGGCGCCGTCGTCCAGCTCACCGAGGCGGAGCGGGAGGACCTGGCCCGCAAGAACCACGAGCAGAACCAGCGCAGCGAGTCCAGCGCCAAGATCAAGCGCGGCTGAGGGGACAGAGCGATGTCGAGGAACGACCCCAAGCCGCCGCCCCCGCCGCTGCCGGTCCGCGACCCCGGCGCGTCGAACCCGCCGACCCCGAAGCCGCAGGGCTTCCAGGTCTTCAACGGCGGCAAGAAGTAACCGACCGCGTACCCCGCCGACAGGGCGACCGTACTCCGTGAACCGGGGATGCGGCCGCCCTGTCGGCTGTCTGATCGATTCATCCTTAAGGGAGAGACGAAGAGTGGTTGAGCACGTCTTCAACGCCGACAGCGCCGGGTCCGTGGTCCTGAACCTCACCCTCCCGCTGTGCCGGGTCACCGTGACGGTGGACCGCGAGCTGGAGCGGGCCCGCGTGATCCTGCGGACCGAGGACACCACCGGGCCGGGTGCCGATGCGGTCCGCCGGGCGACCATCCAGCACAGCGGGCGGCAGATGTCCGTCCAGGTCCCCGAGATCCCCGGCGCCGTGATGATGAGCAGCGGCGGCCCCCGCGTCACCCAGACCGTCGGCACCATCGGCTTCGGCAATGTCGTCACCGGGCTGACCTTCGTCAACGGGCAGCTCGTCACCGCTGGCACCAGCATGCCGACGATCCGGCCGATCGAGGCGATCGTCATGCTGCCCGCGCAGTCGAGCCTGTCGGTCGTCACCACCGCGGCCGACACCACCGTCCGGGGCAAGCTCGCTCGCCTCACGGTCCACTCGGTATCCGGCGACGTGACCGCCATGACGGCGCACGTCCTGGAAGCCCACACCACCTCCGGCGACATCGAGGCCGAGACCGTGACGGGCGAGCTGCTCGCGCGCAGCGTCTCCGGTGATGTGCGGGTCCTGTCCTATCGGGGCGACACCGCCAACGCCACGACCACCAGCGGCGACATTCGCCTGACCGCCACCCCGGAGGCCACGGGCTTCATCACCGCCTCCTCCGTCTCCGGCGATGTCCAGGTCGCCGGCGCCCGGCACCTCAACCCCCGGGCCCGCAGCGTCAGCGGCGACGTCCTGACCCGCTGACCCCTTCCGCACCACCCGCCGGGGCGGCGGCCTCCGACCAACGACAGCCCGCCGCCCCGGCCTTCCCCTGCCCATCCCACGAGACTGAGGAGCGAGGTATGACCCGCGAGAACATGGCCGCCGTTGAGCTCTCCGACGCGGCGGCCGAAGCCGTCCGCCAGCTCAACCACGCCACCCGAGCAACGGGCGGCGGCCTGGAGTACCCGGGCGACGCGTACAGCACCGTCGCCAACCTCAAGACACTCGCGCAGCGTCTCCCACAGGCCCTGGAGCAGATTGAAGCCTTCATCACCGGCCTGCATGCCGACGGTCATCTCACGAGCGACCGGGGGCGCCCCATCGAGGACGAGGTCGACGCGGTCGAGGCGTCCCTGAAATGGGCGGCCGGAGACGCGGAGTTGCTGGCCGAACGGCTCGACCAGGCGCACTCCGCGCTCAGCCCGCTCGGCTACGCCGAATAACACCACCCGCCGAGGGCGGCGGCCTCCGACCAACGACAGCCCGCCGCCCCGGCCTCCCCCTGCCCATCCCGACGACTTCGGAGCTTTCGTCATGCGTACCTTCATAGGAGATCAGGAGGCCGTCAGCGCCTCCGAGTTCGAGGAACTGGCCCTCGGATTCGAGACCAGCCCCATCGGCCTGGACCACGAACTGTTCGTCGGCCCCCCGCACCCCGAGTCGGCCAAGGACCGGCAGGCACGGCGAGCGGTCGCCCGGGAGGTCCTGCGCGAGCTGCACGAGGCCGCCGCCGGAGGCGACGAGGTCGCCGCCTGGGACGCCCTCTACGCCAAGAACCTGACCAGGACGATCCCCCTGACGCAGCCGACCGCCCACGGGCACCGCGCCGCGCTGAGGAGGTCAGCAGCATGAGTCACACCCTCGCTGCCCTGTCGGCCGCCGCTCCACTGGCCGCCGGATGGACCGTCCACGGGCTCTGGCAGCGCCGACAGATCGACCGCGCCGGACGCGACACCCTGACCGGGTTGCCCCGCCGTGACGCGTTCGAGCACAGCGCGGCCCGGATGCTGCGCAAACCGCCCCGGGGCGTGGTGGCGGTGCTGGTCATCGACCTGGATGGCTTCAAGCAGGTCAACGACGTCTACGGGCATGCGGCTGGTGATGCCGCGATCCGCGAGACCGGCCGGCGCCTGGCCCAGTGGGCCGAGCCGCTGGGAACCGTTGCGCGGTTGGGCGGGGACGAGTTCGCCGCCGCGATCCGCTGCTCGGACACCGAGACGCTGCGCGGGGAGCTGACGCACCTGCACCAGTGGCTGTGCTCCACGGTCACCTACGACGGGCTGCCGCTTCCCCTGGGCGCCTCCATCGGCGCCTACCAGCACACCACCGGCCGCCCGGCCGAACTGTCGGCGGTGCTGCGGGTGGCGGATGAGGCCATGTACCAGGTCAAGCAGACCGCCGGCGGCTGGGCCCTCACCCGCAGCCTCACCCCCACGTACCGGACGGTCAACGGCCGCCGCGACGGGCGCCGGGGCACCGCCAACGACATTCTTCAGGGGGGCTCATGACCGGCATCCTGCCTCAGAACCCGTACATCACTGCGGTGAGCGACGCGCTCACCGCGGCCGGGCTCCCGGTCGCCGACGAGTGGACGTCGGAGGCCGAGACCTTCGGCGTGTACTGCCACCTCAACGCCGTGATCACCCTCGACCCGGACATCACGGGCCTCGACGAGGACGAGTGGCCGCATGGGCTGATCCTGCTGTGGGAGTGGCACACCGGCCGTGAGGAGCAGTACGAGCGCGGTCCGTCCTGGCAGTGGGCCGAGCTGCTCGACCATGGCCGGAACGCGGACCTGGACCCCCTGCCGGTGCACGGGTACGCCGCGCCCTCGGCGATCGTCACGGCGGTCCGTGCGGTGATCGAGTCGGGGAAGGCCGGGCCCCCGGTGCTCGGCGAGTGGGACCGGGCCGCCGAGCTGATCGCGGCCGTTGAGCGCTGGGACGCGACCGACGATGAGGGCCGCCCCGGCGTCGACACCGAGGGGGGCGCGAGGTGACTCCGGGCACGATGACACCTGCCGTCGCTGACGACGTCGCGCGATCGACGGGCGTCGAAGCGCCGTCGACGCCCGTCAACGTCGAACGCGCGATCACGGCAGTTGCGGGTGTGCTGACCGTGATCCTGACTGCTGCGGCGTTCTGGCTGTCGTACGAGCATCTGCAGGAGGTCGCCGCCCGTCACGGCATGGCGGATGCGGTGGCCCGCTCGTGGGCCTGGCCCGCGACCGTGGACCTGTTCATCGTGATCGGCGAACTCCTCATCCTGCGCGCCTCGCTCGTCCACCGCGTGGACTGGTGGGCAATCGGCCTGGTCACTGCCGGAGACGGCGGCTCCATCGCGCTGAACGTAGCCGGTGTCGGACCGGACGCCAGCGCGCTGGACTACGTGGTGGCCGCGGTTCCTCCGGTCGCCGCGCTGCTGGCGTTCGGCGCGCTGATGCGGCAGGTCCACGCCTACCTCGCCCGCCGCGCCACGACGGGCGTCACCACCTCGCCGCCGGGCGTCGAGACACCGTCGACGCCCGTCACCGTGACCGTCGACCGCACTCCTGCCGCCCCCGCTGAGGACGCTCACCCTGAGGCCGTCACAGCGGCGGAATTCACGGCGCTGGGTCCGGGCGTCGAGAGCGGGCCGACGGCCGTCGAGCCGGACCCGGCCCCCGTCGAAGCGCGGTCGACGGCCGTCGACCTGTGCGAGCCGGTGATCTACCCGAACCGGGTGGATCAGTTGGTCCG
This sequence comes from Streptomyces sp. MK37H, assembly GCF_018035285.1. NCBI lineage: Bacteria > Bacillati > Actinomycetota > Actinomycetes > Kitasatosporales > Streptomycetaceae > Streptomyces > Streptomyces sp. MK37H. Next base: position 26,309 of record NZ_JAAAYH010000056.1, read on the forward strand.
CGCGCTGTACGGGAGCGACTTCACCCAGCCGAACACCGCCCGGATGACGGAGGCGATGGCCGCCGCCGGCCTCGGCGCCTCGGAGTCCACCGCCCGTACCGCCCGCGGCCGAGTGAAAGCCCGTGAACCCCACTTGGCCGACTTCCCAACCGCGATTGCCGGTTGAGGCAGAACAAAGGATCTTCCCGTGATTGCTCGGCTGTTCTCCGGCCGCACGTCCGTCCGTGAGTTGAAGCGTCTGCGGCCGGATGAGCTGGCCGCCCAGGCGTACGACCACATCCAGCAGGCACAGATCGCGCACCAGAGCCACGACCCCGCAACGCTCGCCGCCGAGACACAGTTGGCGACCGCGCTCCTGGCTCTCGCGACGTACCTGGACGACTCGAAGTGACGCACCAGGGCGGCCCCGGCCCGCTGTCCAGGCCCGGCCGAGGCCGCCCTCATTCACTCCCGGAAAGGAGTGTGACCAGTGTCCGACACCATCCTGACCGCCGACGAGACCGCGACCGATGACGAAGACTTCCCCGACGCACCGCCCGCACCGAACCCCACCCCGTCGACCGCGCCTGACGCTCCGGGCGTCGGGCTGGCGCATACGCCGGGCGGTCTTCCTGCTGTTCCGCTGACGGTCATCGGCGCCAACAGCACCGTCGCCGCAGTATCCGCCTCCGTCCTCACCGCCGGCGGCCCCGTCACGGGGCTGGCGGCTGCGGGCATCGCGGCGACAGCGGCCGGTGCCGCAGCCTGGCGCCGCCGGTCGGCAGCCCAGCAGACCGCTGGAGCCCGAGCCGCGGCCCGTTCCGGAGGCGAGAAGACCGGCACCCGCACCAGCCGTACACCCCTGGCTTCCGCCGACGCCGGCGCTCGTCGCGGCTCCTCAGCAGGCCGGGGCGGAGCTGGACGAGCTGGAGGCGCTTCCCGTACGGGGTCGGGCAGCGCGGGCCGGAGCGGGGCGCGGTCGCTGCGCGCGGCGGGCCAGTCGGCCAAGCGCCGCGCTGCCGAGGCTGGGCGGAACGCGAACGGCGCCAAGGGCGCGCTGGGCGCGGTCAAGCAGGCCCGCGCAGAACGTCAGGCTGCTGCCCCCACGCGTGCGGATCGGCGCCGTCAGGACACCGCTGGCCAGCGGAGCCTGAGCGACGCCCGGCGCGCGGCCAAGGCCGCCCGGAAGGCCGAGAAGCGGGCCACCAAGGGCCCTGGCCGAGGTGGCTCGGCGTCCGGCGGGAAGCGGCTGAACCTGTCGAAGACCCCGAAGTCCGATCCGGCTGGCAGCCGTGGACCCCACGACAAACGCGGGCGCAGGGACGCCGCGGATCGAAAGGCCGGAGCCGGGAAGCTCTCGGCTCGGGAACGAGCGCGGCAGGCCAAGCGGCGGCTACGGTCCAACGTCCGCGCTGCGAAGGACGAACGGACCACGCGACGGCTGGCCGGGATGCGGGAGCTGCGCAAGCGGACTCGGGCGCGGTGGCGTCTGTGGCGGCGGCTGACCCTCTCCCCGCTGCGCTGCTACGGCCGCAAAGTGCTGGCCGCCGGAATCAGCATCCCGTTCTTCGCGTTGGGGATGGTCACCCACCCGCTCGGCGTGCGGCTCGGCTGGCGGTGGCTGATGTGGCCCGGCCAGAGCGTCTACGCACGGCTGGCCGCAGCGGCGAATCGAACACGAGCGGCCCGTGACGCCGCGATCCGCGCCGAGTACGAGACCGCCGTCCAGGCCGCCGCCGACGATGACAGCCCGGTTTCGGCGACGGTCCGCCGCGCTCCCCGCAACCACCACGCCCACACAGGTACGAGCACCGGAGGTACCACCACCATGTCCACCCCCGCCGGACCCGGCTTTCTGTTCGATGAGACCGCTTCCGAAATGGAAGCCGCGGCCAAGAGCTACAACCCCGACGGCATGATGCACGTCCACGACACGATCAAGGGCTTCCCCAACGCGCTGAAGTCCGTGGCCAACACCTTCGCGATCCTCGCAGAGAAGGCGGACAACGAGATGCCGCTGGAGCCGGAGGTCGGCGCCGCCCTGGACGAGATCTACAAGGCCCTCCAGCAGGCCATCGACGAGGCCGAGGAAGCGTTCAACACCTTCCGTGTGGTCCACGAGCAGGACATCAAGCGGCACGAGGACCCCCGCAACGGAGACGAGACGGGCTGGGACACCACCAACAACTAACCCCCACCGTCCCTGTCCGGGCCCGCACACCCCAGGTGTGCGGGCCCGGCGCCTTTCCTGCTTGGAGCTGGATGTGACACCGAAGACGACGACCCGAGACCGCCGAGCCCCGAAGGAACTCAACCTCAACAGCACGAAGAACAAGCAGACCGCGGACAGCACGCTGCCGCCGCTGGACTGGGCCCGGGGCCATGGCCCGATCACCGGGGCCCTGTCCGCGACCACCGGCGCCGCAGCCACGGCGCTGCTGGGAGCCGCGACCGGGATGCCCGAGGGCTGGCCGCTGCTGATCGGCGCGGCCGGGGCCGTCGGCGGCATCGGCCACACCATCCGCCGCAAGCTCACCCTTCGCACCGCCGTCGCCCGCGCCGCGTCCTGGCTGGTCGCCGGAAGCTGGACCACCTGGGCCATGGCCCATGGGCCCCTCTCGTGGGCGGCTGCTGGATCGCTGGCCGCGATCGGGGTGGGCACCTGGGCCGCTGCCTCCCACACCGCCGCGTGGGAGGAAGTCGCCGAGGAAGAGCGGTTCACCGCCGCAGCCCGCGCGGCGGCTGCGGAGATGGACTCCCGCCGCAAGGCTCTGGCCCAGGAGTGGCAGGAGCGCATCGCGCGGGTGTGCGCCGTGGATGTGAAGGTCATCGCGGTGCAGTTCTGGGACACCGGCGCCGGATTCTCCATCGAGGCCGAGCTGCCCGGCGGCGGGGTGACCTGGGACCGCATCAATACCCGCTCCCGCGCTCTGGCCGCCGACGCCCGCCTGCCGCTCGGCTGCACCGTGCACGTGGAGGAAGGCGCCGCGCAGGGCCTGGTCGTCCTCGACGTCATGACCAAGAACATCATGAGCGAGGAGAAGACCTACCCCGAGGACTACAGCCCCCTGTCCCTCCTGACCGGCATTCCCTGGTGCCTGCGGCCCAACGGCGAGGAGATCCGCGTCTTCCTCCGCGAGGCATGCGCGCTGCTCCTGGGCCCGCCCGGATCGGGTAAGTCCACGTTCCTGGACGTGATCCTCACCGGGTTCGCCCGCTGCACGGATGTGCTCACCTTCGTCATCGACCTGAAGAAGGGCGCGGTCGGCATCCCCTGGGTCACCCCGTGGCTGGAGGCGCAGGGGCTCATTGAGCCGGACGAGGAAGACAACCGGGCGCCCGCCGGCACCCGGCCCGGAGTGGACTGGCTCGCCTCCACCGCCAAGGAAGCGATCCGGATGCTCAAGGCGGTGCTGCGGATCAACGACGCGCGCCAGTTGCAGTATCAGAAGCTGATGCGTCAGCACGACACGAACCTGCTGCCCATCAGCCCGTCGCTGCCGCAGATCGAAATCGTCATGGACGAGGGTGCCGAGGCACTCGCGCACGCCAACAACCGACGCGAGCCGGAGAAGCGCGAGCTGGCCCAGCTCACCAAGCAGGTCATGCGCACCACCCGCGCCATGGGCATCCGGATGGTGCTCACCGCCGTGGACGGCAACGTGAGCACGATCGGCGACACCGAGGTCAAGCGGTTCTCCCCGCTGTCCGCCGCGCTGACCTCCGGGGAGAACTCCGGCCACAACGTCGGCAAGCTGTTCCCGAGGGTGAAGATCGACAGTGCCCAGCTCAACGAGAAGGGCGCCGGCATCATCGGCGACAACGGCGCCGACGGCTTCGCCCCCACCGAGTTCAAGGGCTGGAAGTCCCTGCCGTCCATGGTCCGCCGGGTGGTACTCGCCACCAACGACCGCCGCCCCGAGCTGGACAAGATCTCGGCGGACGCGGCCGGGGCGGACTACCACCAGCGGTGGAGCCCGGAGCGGGCGGGCTGGCTGGCCACCGCAACCACCAGGAGCGAGGGCGCAGAGGGCGAGACACCGAGCACGGCCGGAACGGCGACGACCGTCCTGGACAAGCCCGAACCCTCTGCCACTGGCGACGAGGACAGCGGACGGCACCGCAAGTCGCTGAACCTGTCCTACCGGCGGCGGGCCGAGGAAGACCCCGATGCCCTCGCCGCCAAGCTCCTGGACGCCATCGACAAGACCTACGGCACCACCGAGGAACCCGACCGCACACCCCGCCCGGACCGCGAGCGGCCCCGCGGCCTCAACCTCTCCTACAACCGCACCGAAAGCCCGGAGCCCGATGGCGACTCCGACCGCGTGCCGCCTCTGCTCCAGCGCGCGTACGACGCGGTGACGGCTGCGGGCGGGCGCATGCACACCGCGGACCTCGCCGAGCAACTCGGACTCGGCGCCACCGAGCTGGGCACAGAGCTTGGCCGCATCCTGCGCGCCGTCGGCGTCGAACGCCCCGGCAAGGGCACCGTCCGCGTCGGCAAGAGCGAGCCGCGCACCGGCTACCTCGCCGAGACCCTCGCCGAGGCCATCCGACGCTACCGCGACGCACGGTAACCGGCGCCCCTCCCACGCAAGGCCTCCCACACCTCCCACAAAGGCCCCCACGCGCTCCGCGGGGGTCCCACGGGGTGTGGGGCCTGTGACCTGCATGTGGGGGCTGTGGGAGTCCCACACGGCCACCCACCGAAACCGCCCCTCAGGCGCTTCGGGGTGGCCTCAACGCACCTTCCCCGACCACGTGGGACTCCCACACCCTCGCATCCTCACTCATCACTTTCAGTAAGGAGCTGCCGTGATCGTCTCCCTGTCCACCGTCCTCCTCCTCGGCGCCGTCCTGGCCCTCATGCTCCGCAACCGCGTCCTCGGCACCGGCGGCGCGATCGTCGCCGCGCTGTTCGGCTTCTGCCTCGCCTCGACCGGGGCGGCCCCCACGATCAACGACGCCTTGCAGTCCCTCGCGGACTCGCTAAGCCGCATCGGCTGACCCGCCCCTCCCGCACCAATCGGCCTCGGAGGCAGCTATGCAGCAGCCCGACCCGCACACCAACATCCCCGGCGACCTCGCCCCGCACATCCCCGCCGACGTCTACCAGCGCGCGCAGGCCACCGGACAGCCGGTCGTCATCGTCGTCAACGGCACCGAGCCGACCGGCTTCCCGTGGCAGCGCATCGTGATCCCCTTCGCGATCGCTGGCGCGGTCGTCGCCGGGGGCTGGGGACTGGCCGCCGCCCTGTGCTGGCTGATGGACGTCGCCGCCCACACCGCAACGGCCATCGCCGGGGCCGTCGCCGGACCCATCGGGGTCGGCGGCATCACCCTCAAGCTCTTCCACTCCAAGAACAGCTGACGCCCGGGGAGGCGGCCTCCGACCAAGGACAGCCCGCCTCCCCGGCTTCC
>NZ_JAAAYH010000560.1:0-4767 GCF_018035285.1 Streptomyces sp. MK37H
GGTCTACGTCGTGTGTGGCTGGTCTGGCCGAGTTCTCTATGTCGGCTCCACCACGGTTGGGGTCGCCACTCGGTTTGCCCAGCATGCCCGGGATGTCCGCAAGGCGATCGACTGGACCACCGCGTACGTCATCCCGCTCAAAGACGACAGTCCGGTCCGGGCCATCCGTCGTATCGAGGGCCGCATCGGCATGGCTATGGGGCCCGAGCGCAACAAGGCGCTGCCTCGTATCACGGTAGCTCGCTGAGATCATCGTCTCTTCCATGGTGATACGCCAGGGAAGAGACGATGAGGCGCACGAGGCCGGGGTGAGGGACGGTGGCCCGGCGTCGGGCTCGGTGCTGAGCCGGGCAATGAGTGGCCAGCGTGAGCTGACCATGTACTGATCTTGGTGGTGGCTGCCCTCATTGAGTCGCACTGCGGGGTTGAGAGAGCCGATCGTCACACCATTTGCTCGAAGTGGTCGCTCCCGCCTCACACCAAAGATCTTCGAACTGCGTCAACGAGCAAAGCCGCACGCACATCGTCGGCTCCTCCAATGATGTTGTTCATCACGTAGCCGAAGGCGACGCCGTGCTCCAAGTCGGCGAAGCCGAGCGAGCCGCCTCGTCCCATGTGGCCCAAAGAGCTTGGCCCAAATATCGGGTTGGTCTCGGTGGGCAGCATGTATCCGCTACTGAATCGGCTCGGGATCAGCATCACCTGGTCCTTCCCGCCGGCCTGCTCCTTGGTCGCTGACTCCAGGGTCTCCGAAATAAGCAGGCGCGTACCGTCCACCTCACAGGTCGAGGTGTTCCTTTGACTCGTCGCGCGGCCAGGGCCGGCGCGAACACCAGCCTCGCGGCTCGACTACATCCGCCGTTACCTCGCTGCCCTCCAGCCCGTCCTGACCGGCTGGGCCGCCCATGGCATGACAACCCCCGACGACATCGAGACTATTGTCGCCGACCGGCGTGGAGCTCCGGGACGTCACCTTGCCGTCTGCCTACGCAGCTTGTTCCGGGCCCTGCGGCAGGAGTGGGTCGTCTTCCGAGATCCCACCCGGAACCTCGGCGGCGGCCTGCCGAGGTCGGTGCCCTCCGAAGTGCTCGCTGGGCTGCTGACTCAGGTGAAGACCGCCTTCGGCTGCCTCGTGATCGCCTTGGTGGCCGTCCACGCGCTACCCGGGCACGTGGCGTGTACCCTGCTCACCGAGGACCTCGACCTGTCGCGCGGCACGGTTCAGGTCTGCCGCAGGCTACTGCGGCACACCGTATATCTGGAGGAGTTCACTCACCAGCTCGCTGCCGACTGGCTCACTTACCGGCACCGTCGCTGGCCTGCCTCGGCCAACCCGTATCTGCTGGTCAGCCAGCGCTCGGCCCTCGACTAGGAGCGGCCACCGGTGTCTATCGCGACCGTGCGTAAGGTCTTCCCGAAGGGCGCGACGATGACCGCGCGAGGACCGCATCTTGGACGAGGCGTTCGACAAGGCCGATCCGCTGCACCTTATACGGCTGTTCGGCATCACCGCGCAGACGCCCATGTGCTACATCAGGCCGCCCACCCCGAGCGCACAACCAAGCTTCCTCGGTGGCGTGGCCACGAGCGACTTGCGGGGGCTCCTCGCTCCGGTTGACTGTGGGCCACTGTCGACTGGCAGTCAATTCCCAAGCTTCAAACGTCACGTAATGGGCCAGAAGGGCACTGACACCGCAATCCTCGAGGACATGGGGACGGTGACCGCGCGTCGGTTCCCCAAAGTGCCAGAGGGCCCCAGGCCGCCTAATAGCGAGACCGTCTTTCAGACTGGTCAGAGTTGTCCAGGCGGCCGCAAGGCCAGGGCGGAGCGCCGCCGAGACGCCCTCCCCGACCGGGCCAGCCGCACACTCAGCTGATGCAGTAGCAGCGGAACCCCGTCCTTTGGGTTAGGCGGCGTCGGAGTGGTCGAGGGCTTGCAGAAGTTCTCCGATCGCAGCCTGGTCGACTTTCTTCTGGGCGGCTGCGAGCCTCAGCGCAAGGTCGACAGTGGCCAGGTCCCACGACACTGCGGAGATGTCATCCCCGAGCGCACGAAGGTAGTCGGCGATCTGGGCCCAGGAGTAGAGGGCGGTTCCGCCAGTGGTGGTAACGGGCGGGGGGAAGCCGCCGGGGCCGCGCTGTCCCTTCGAGAGCTGGACGAGATTCTGCCGACTACGGGTGCAGCGGAGGGCGGCTTCGCCAAGGGTGACGGTGTCGTCGTGGCGGGCTGCTACAGGCTTGAGATCGGGCACGATCCGGCGCAGGGCCCGGGTGGTGTAGGTAACGGCCTTGATGACGTTGTCGGCCTCGATGTCGCAGTCCAGCTCGGAGGTGCCGGGGCCGCCGGTGGTGTAGGAGACGGCACCGGTGGCGAACAGGAGCTCATCGCTGGTGTCGAGTGCGTCCGCCTCGGCGGGGGTGAGCTGCCGGTTGAGGATGAGTGTGAAGTCCCATCTGGTCATGGCCATGGTTGTGTCCTTGGTGTGGCGCATAGGGGGAAAGACGGTCCGGGCGACCCCCTGGGGGCAGTCACAGAAGGCCGCTCCCAGGGGGGCCCGGGCCATCGAGATGCCTCCCTTACAAGAAACGCGCTTACCAGCAGGTGGTCTCGTGCTGGCGCACGAACTTCGCGATCTTCTTGGCTTCGGTGTCCCCGGACTCTGGAGTTCCGTGGACTCGATACTTCTTGCCGCACCCCAGGCAGTGCAGCTAGCCCCAGCGATGCCCGTTCTGGTCGTGCTCTGGGACGTAATGGCTGGTCTTCTTGTGCTTCCGCAGCTCGGCCGCCACGCGGGGGTTGGGGTGTCGGTGACCAGAGATCATGTGCCTCTTTTTCTTCTATGTTTATGAAGTATTGGGTAATGCGCGCATGGAATCCTCTTCTCGCTTTCCGATGATGGGGCGGCATCTCTCGCGCTGAGGGATGCCCGGTCGCCCGATAGCCCTGCATGGCATTCGGGCGACCGGGCGGTGCATTACCCCCTCTGTTGCAGATGCGCAACAGTGTGATGTGGGCGCACCACCTACCCCTGCTGGCGAACGGTACGGGGCACGGACGATGATGTGGCTCAGTCGTCGGGCGGCCCATCATGACCCCAGCTCCGGTGAGGAATCACGTGACGCTGGCCATGCATATCGTGGGGAATTGCGTGACCTCAGACAGGCCACCGCCGATCGAGGAACGAAAAGTCATGCCGCAAGCGGGATATGAGTTGTTCGTGCACCCAGCGATCACGTGATCACTCAGTCGAACGGGCCGCTGCCGTTGACAGGAACCCACGAGTCAAGGCATCGAAATCGGCAGACCGGCACGCGGGTACCTGTCCGGCCGCCTCTAGGAACCTGCGAATTCGCGCGCCCGATACAGGCGCCCAACAGTTGCCCGCTCCGAAACTGGGCGAGCAGCGGTGGAGTCTGCAGCTCACTTACTTCGCCAGCGGGCGGCACACGGTCGTCAAGCAGACGGCCGTCCGCGTCGGCAACATCCTGGTGATCCCGTCCGGGTCGCCGGGCCTCGCGGACGCCCGCCTGCAGAAAGCGCTCGACAAGTCCTGGGTCGCCCGCTGATCCGCTCCTCCGCCTCCGTGGTGGTGACCCGGACCGTCGACCACCGACGGCCAGGGAACTGACACAGGCGCGCCGTGGGTGCGCCCGTTACCCTGGGCGGGCTCATCTACGGCCCCGAAAAATCAGCCGGTGTCGCGGAGTTCGCCCGGCTCGTACCGGAGTTGGAACGTGTGGGCGTGTTCCCCGTCCATCCAGTACAGAGTCATGGTGGAGAGCATGCTTCTCTTCACCCACCGCGTTCGTGACGGCGTGCCTTCGTCTTGATCGAGGATCCACGCTTCCACTCGCTCCGGCAGTCCGAAAGTCAGCGCATAGGCGTCCGGATTGGCGGCCGGGCGAAGTTCCCAGACAGGGTGAGGGGCTGTGTGATTGATACGCCGGAGTCGGACAGCGTGAGTTGGCTGCTCTTTCGCGTAGTCCACGAAGCCGTACAAGTCGTCGGAGGCCAACCCGAGCACGAAGGGGGCAGCGGGGAAGGCGAGGATGAGTCCGAGCGTCGATCGACTCCACAGTGCCTGTGCCAGGTCGTCCAGCGGCTCTCGGAAACTGTTTTGCAGGCTCACGTCCCCCTGTGCCAAGTCCAGCAGAGGACCGCGGAGGTACTTCCGTATCTCGTATACGCGTGGCCGCTGGGGCGCCGGTGTGGCCTGCATCTCCGCATGAAGGGTCTCCGCTGTCGTTTTGACCAGGTCCCTCAGCTTCTTGAAATCAGGCATGGACAAGTCGATCAAGGATATTTGGTGCGCCAGGGCGTAATCCTGGGACTCCTTGGAGAATCCGGTCGTGGAGAAGATTGCGTAGTTGTAGCGGTATCGAGTCCTCGGCCGCCGAGGGCCCGAGGTCGCGACGAGCGTCGTGGTTACGCCCTCGTTCACGTCGTGGATGACACCGTGGCCGTTGCGAACCGTAGGCAGCTCCACCGGCTTCGAGGTGAGGTACTTCGCCTCGACGAACAGGCGGACTGGGAGGGAGAACGGTGGCACGTATCGGAACTGCCCAAGTGCGTCAGCCTGATGCCAAGCTCCCCGACCACGCACTACCAACCCGTGCTTGCGCTCCTCCAACACCTTCCACGGTGGCTTGTCCTGGTCGTCCTGCGCGGTGAGGGCCTCGAACCCGCTGGACCGCAGCAGCCAGGCCAGAACCTCTTCCAGAAGGTACCCACGCAACGCAGCTTCCCTAATCACGCGTGGATCCTAG
>NZ_JAAAYH010000561.1:0-4723 GCF_018035285.1 Streptomyces sp. MK37H
GCCAGAGACAGCGCGCCGAAGCCGATGAACAGCGCGAGTGTGGACGCGAACGCGGGCGCGGTGCCCTGCTTCAGGACGTCCCGCCGGTTCAGTACCAGCAGGTGTACGAAGCAGATCACCGCTACCGCGTAGACGCCCAGCCAGGCGGGACGGCTCCAGGCCAGCAGGCGTCGCCCGTCCATCATGTGCAGCGGTATCAGCCCGAAGACGAGAGTCTGCACGCTCAGCAGGAAGACCGCGGACAGCACGGCGTCCAGCGTCCGCACGGGCAGCCAGGTCCCGTCATGCGTACGCTCCAGGGCGACCCAGGCCAGCAGCGCGACAGCGAGCAGGCAGAGCGTTCCCGCGAGCACGCTGCGTCCTTCGTCCTCGTCCGACAGCCGCCGCCTGGCCTCGTCGGCCGTGGCGTATCCGGCGATGAGGCCGAAGACATAGCCCGGTACGAATCCGGCCACCACCGACAGCAGTGTGCAGAACGCGGCCAGGGCGAGTCCCAACGGCAGGACGGACAAGGCGCCGGTCACACCGTCCGAGAAGCGCCGCGCGAAGGACTCCACCACCACTGCGTAGGCCAGGGTGGTCACCGGGATTGCCACCAGGAGGCCGAAGAAGAGCATCATCGTGTCGCCGCGGATGCCGATAGCGGGATCGATCAGGGTGGTCAGCAGCGCGGCGGCCAGTGCGAACCAGCAGAACTGCCGCCTGGGTGACGCCCACAGAGCGCTGAGAGTCCGCCCGCCGATGCGCAGAGCGCTCATCCGCGTCCGCTGGCGGCGCATCCACGCCGCCCAAGGGCGGAACCAGCCTTCGATCTCCTGCCGGTTCTCTTCGATCGTCTTGTTCACGATGTCGGCCGGAAAGCCGATCAGCAGGATCAGTGCGGAGGCCACCACCAGCGTTGTGGCCACGCTGCGCAGTCCCCACGGCACCTCGGAGGGCTTGGGGATCGCCGAGAACACCGGCGACGTGTTGGCGGCGGGCGGTGGAGCATCGGCGGGGACTGCCGTCCTGCTGACGGCGATCGGGTAGCTGATCAACGTGCCCTGCGGGCAGTCAAGCGCGATCTGGTGTCGCCCCTGTCGGGTGTTCGCGGGGACGGTGAACTCGGCTGTGACGTACCCCAGCCCTCCCTCTGAGGTCAGCGTGGTCGCCAGTGCGCGGCCATCCAGCCGGACCTGACCGCCGGAGCATTCATGGGCGGCGTTCTCGACGCGGATCGTCCGGCGTCTCTCACCCTCCGACACCGCTCCCTCGCTGATCTGGATTCCGGGCCCGCCGCCGAAGTGGTAACTGGGCGCGTCCTGGCCGAGCCCTTCGAGGTCGAGCGTGGTGGTCCCGGCCCTCGTCCAGGACTTGCCGTCGGCAGACCGGCATTCCACGACCACGGTGTGCGATCCGACCCGGTCGTCGGCCGAGACGTTCGGATACTGAAAACCGACGAGGAACGAGTCGCCACTGATGCGGTACGACGACCAGGCGTCCCGTGTGCCACTGCTCTCGCTCGACACGCCCTCCCAGAGCAGGCGGACGGACGCCGGTGCCAGGAACCCGTCTCCGCCTTTCCCGCATGCCTCGGGGGCGTGCGACACGCTCAGGACCCCGTACGATCCCTCGGCCGCCCGGCGCGGCGTCGCTTCCAGCCGCGCGCTTTCGTCCGCTCTCGCCGGAGTGACCAGCAGAAACCCCAGAAGAAAGATGAACGCCGACAGCCGTGCGGCCGATGGCCCAGCCCGCCCCATGACGCCCCCCGATGACGTGCTCCCTGCACACGGTAGGCGTGACGAACGGTCATCGGCAGTCGCTCTCCGTACATCGGGTCGCTAAGTCAGATCATTGACGTAAGGCGCGGTCCGTCGTTCATCCCACGCTGCATCTCAAGACGGTGAGCGCCCCCTGCCGGGGCCGATCATCGGCATCGCCTCTTTCGCCCGGGCTGTCCTGACCGGTCCAGCGAGGAACGCCGCCGTCCGTTGTTCCGCCGACTGGATGCCATCGGCTCGGCCCGGAAGTCGAGGATGCCCCCGGTGCAGCCGCAGGTGCAGACAGCGCGCCAGTGGCGTGCCACGCCTGCGTCCGCGTAGTTGACCGTGTGCGCTATACTTGATCTTGACGAGGTCGCCCGAACTCCGGGCAGCCCGTTGCGCGTTGGTGGTCCAAGGAAAGACGCCCCGCTTCCTGCGGGGAGATGCAGGTGCAAGGCCTGCCCGGCGCTCAAGAGCCGAGCCCACCCCGCATGCAGGGTGGGCTCGGCTGATGTTGTCGGGTCAAGGCGGCAAGAACATCGCGAGACACGGGACACCTGAGGGCAGGGCCAGGGCCTGTATCGAAAGTGGATCTTGAACATGGGATGATCTTGGTTTGTGGCACGTGGAGACCTAACGGACGAGCAATGGACAGTGCTGGAACCGCTGTTGCCGAGGGGCAAGAAGCCCGGACGCCCGCCGACGTGGGCCAGGCGGCGGTTGATCGACGGCATACGATTCCGGATCCGCACCGGCATCCCGTGGCGGGACCTGCCCGCCGAGTACGGGCCGTGGGGCCGGGTTACTACCTGTTCCGCCGGTGGCAGCGGGACGGAACCTGGCACCGCATCTTTGAGCAGCTCCAGGCCCGGGTCGACGCCAAGGGCCTGATCACCTGGGACATCAACGTCGACTCCACGGTGTGCCGGGCCCACCAGCACGCCGCCGGGGCGAGGGAAAGGGGGAGCTGCAGAAGGAGCCGCCCGGCGGCGTCTCCGTCGAGCCGGCGACCACGGGCTCGGGCGCTCGCGCGGCGGCCTGACCACCAAGCTGCACCTGGCCGTCGAACAGGGCCAGAAACCCATGTCCATCGTGATCAAGGCCGGGCAGCGGGGCGACTCCCCACGGTTCGAGCCCGTCCTGAACAAGGTCCGCGTCCGCGTCTCGGGCCGGGCAGACCGCGCGCCCGGCCCGATCGCGTGCGCGCCGGCAAGGCGTACGCCTCCCGGAAGAACCGCGCTTACCTGCGACGGCGCGGGATCCGCTGCACCATCCCGGACAAGGCAGACCAGGCACGCCACCGCAAGAAGCGCGGCTCGCGCGGCGGTCGGCAGGCGAAGTTCGACCCGCAGGACTATAAGGCTCGGCACGCGGTCGAGTGCGGCATCAACCGCATCAAGAGGCACCGGGCCGTGGCCACCCGATACGACAAGCTCGCCGTCCGTTACGAAGCGACCGTCCTCGTCTCGGCCATCAACGAGTGGCTGTGACCAGCACTCATCCGGAACCGGCCAGGATGACCACAGAAGCCTCAGGAAGTCATGGCGGCTCGGTCGGACTCGCTGCGCAGAACGCAAAACTCGTTGCCTTCGGGATCAGCAAGGACCGCCCAGCCAGAGCCATCGGGATTGCGGTGATCGGTGACAAAGGTGGCGCCGAGGCCCAGCAGCCGTTCCACCTCCTGCTCACGCGAGGTCTCTGGGCGCAAACACAGATGGATACGGTTCTTGATCGTCTTAGCTTCGGGCACCTGGTTGAAGTGCAGCACTGGGCCCTCCGCCAGCAGCACCTGAGCCTCCGGATCACCCGGTTTGTCCTCCGGGTGCAGCGGACGGCCGGTCACCCTGCTCCAGAACCGGGCCAGCTCGTAGGCATCCGCACAGTCAATCGCCACGTTCTGCAATACCGAGACCATGCGCGCGAGCCTTCCTGATTTCCACTCCAGACGCCACCGAGTTGCGCTCGTTTCTTCGCGCATACAGCTCGGGCGCCCGTCACCAACGTGCTGAGACAACACACCTAGCGCCACAATCCCGTTACCCGAGTTGGCTCTGGCACGGACCACGGGGAGTGGTCACGGCGGGCGATGCCGCTGTTCGAATCGAGGGAGGGCACGGGCAATGGCGGTTCGCCGCCGTGTCCGCGCCTCGGACCGCCTTGGCTCAGCCGAGCGTGTCCATCAAGGCGGTGACGTAGGCATCCAGACGCTCCTCCACGGCTCGCGTTGTCAGCTCTGTCCTCCCTGCCTCCCGCCATGGCTGCGCCACCAATTGCACTTCTTCTGAGCACGCCAGCCCGTCCCGTACCCGCCAGTACAGACGTTCGCTCGCGACCGCTGCCAGCACCCCGCCGGCCTCCTCATACGCCTCAGCGAATCGCAGACCCCACGCCGGGCCGTGCAGCAGCGCGAGGTTGGTGGAGCAGTGCGCGACATCGAGGTCCGCCGGGCCCCACGAGGCCGCTGCCCAGTCGACGACGCCGGTGATCCGGGGACCTGCCGAGCTTGGGGGCTCCACGTCGAACAGCACGTTGCCGGGTTGGAAGTCCCGGTGCAGGAATCGCCCTTCATAGGGCGGCGCGGGCCTGCGGATCACGTCGGTCGCCGCGGCCCATGCCGCCGCGTCGGCTCCCTTCGGAGTCACGACGGTGTCGGCGGTCGTCCACGCCGCGTACCCCCGGGGCCGCTCGGCGGGTTGCAACGCGTGGATCGCCACGAGTTGACGGGCCAGCAGAGGGACGCGCGTCTCCAATCCCTCATCGGCGAGGACCGCCCGGCCTGCCAGATGGGTCATAAGGAGCGACGGATACTCGCAATGCGTGGCGGTCGGAGCAACCGCGACCAGTTCAGGAGCCGGCACGCCGGTCCCCGTGAGCAGGGTCAAGGCGTCAGCCTCCCTGTTCAGCCAGCCCTCGGCGTGCTCCTCGTTGACGAAGGTCCGCAGCACCAGATCACGGGTGCCTCCGTCCCGCGTGCCGATGGT
>NZ_JAAAYH010000562.1:0-4720 GCF_018035285.1 Streptomyces sp. MK37H
CCTCTAAGCCTTGATTGGTGCGGCCGACCTGGCGGCCTGCTCGATCTTCGCGCAGTAGGCTGCACGGGCTTCCTCGTCGATCTGCTTCTCGTTTTCGGCGCGCACCCCGGTCCGGCCGTCGAGGCCCTCGCGCAGGATATCGGCGTGCCCGGCATGCCGGATGGACTCGCCGAGGACATGGACCATGATGGCGAACAGGTTCGTGTTGGGATAAGGCTCCGGCCACCACGGCACGTGGCCGGGGGCGTCGAGGGGAAGCTCGTTGATCGTCGCGTCCGAGTGTTCCCACGTGCGCCGGTAGAACCCGATGATCTGATCGCGGGTCTCGTCCTCGGTCGCCCACAGATCGCTGCCGTTGGAGTGGTCCTGCCACCGGGGCAGCGGTTCAGGGGAAGGGCGGTCGAAGACCTCGCCGAAGTACCTGGCCTCGACGGTGGCCACGTGTTTGACCAGGCCGAGGAGGTTGGTCCCGGTCGCTGTCAACGGTCGGCGGGCGTCGTATTCGGACAAGCCGTCGAGTTTCCAGAGCAGCGCCTTGCGGTCCCGCCGCAGTCTCCCGTGCAGGTTGTCTTTCGCGAATTCATCGATCATGCGGCATGAGCCTGCCATGGGCTGCTCGTGGTCTCAAGATCCCGAACCTGGTCAGCAACGACTGGCAGAGCCGAGGCCTGGCCATGGCCGCCGCCCTGATCTGCTACAAGAAGCTCGCGAAACTTGCCACGTGAGACACCCTCTCAGTGGTGCCGTTGGGGTGCGCCCAACGCGACAGATGTGTCGCAGGCGTGGGCCCACTTGGATGTACCGAGGTAACGATCACTCCGCTGATCTGGGGTTTTTTCGCTGTTTGGCATTGAAGCGCGCTTTCTTCTGACGATTCCCGCACGTGTTCATGTCACACCATTTGCGGGTGCGACTTTGGCTGGTGTCGAAGAAGGCGGCCTGGCAGGTTGGTGATGCGCACAAGGCCAATTTTCCGTCTCGTTCGCCTGCGATGATGCTGATCGCGTCGGCGGCGATCACGCTGAGGGCATCTTCCACGCATGAAGCCGAGCTGAGCCGCCATCGCCGATTGCCCTCG
This sequence comes from Streptomyces sp. MK37H, assembly GCF_018035285.1. Classification (NCBI taxonomy): domain Bacteria; kingdom Bacillati; phylum Actinomycetota; class Actinomycetes; order Kitasatosporales; family Streptomycetaceae; genus Streptomyces; species Streptomyces sp. MK37H. The sequence goes on from NZ_JAAAYH010000562.1 coordinate 1,079, forward strand.
GGCGTCAGGATAGCCGCGGCCCGACCCTGAGCGCTGCAGGTATTGATGACTTGGACAGCAGACGCAGGGAGAGCGTCCTGGATCGCGGCCGCTGTCGCGGCGGCGTGAATCGACTCCCTCAGTTCCCGAGCGAGGTCGAGCTGGGCAGTGGTGCAGGAGTCCACGGCGAGGCCGTTCACCGCCAGCCAGTCGACCAGTCGGTGCGGCGTGGGAATGCGCTCCACAGCGTCGCCATGACGCTCCGTCAGAGTCGCCGTGAAGCTGGTCGCTAGCACGCTACCGAGGCGGAAGTCAGGGAACCCAGCACGCATGGAACCACCTTAGCTGGTTGCACGCCGACATGAAGACATGCTAGAACCACCTTAGCCAGTTCCGCGATGGCCAGGAGGTGTCATGCCCCGTCCAACCAACGACGTGCAAGCATTTGAAGCCCACGCAACTGACGCTGACCTCGACGATCTGCGCGCACGACTGGCCGCGGCGCGGCTACCGGAGGCCGAGACGGTCTATCGCGCCGCGCCCGACCCTCGCCGATGGGAACAGGGCGTCCCTCTCGCCGACCTCGTCGATGTCGTGAACTACTGGCGCACCGGGTACAACTGGCGGTCGTTCGAAGCGCGCCTTAACCGGATCGGCCAGTTCCGCACGACCATTGATGATCTGGGAATCCACTTCCTGCACCGCCGATCCGCGCGCGCAGATGCCACTCCTCTGATCTTGACGCACGGCTGGCCAGACAGCATTGCTCGGTTCATCGATGTAGTAGACGAGCTGGCAGATCCGAAAGATGCAGACGCGCCGGCGTTCCACGTCGTGGTCCCGTCGCTACCAGGCTTTGGTTACAGCGACAAGCCGGCCACCACCGGATGGGGAACCGAAAAGATCGCGGCCGCATGGGTGGAACTGATGGGAAGGCTCGGCTACAGCAAGTTCGCAGCCCACGGCGGCGACTGGGGAGGAAATATCACCACGGTTCTCGGCGGCAGGTTCCCAGCGCACGTTCTCGGCATCCACACAACGTTCGCGGAGGGACCGCCCGGGTTGACAACGGACGGGCTGACGGCGGCCGAGCGCAAATGGACCGAGGAAACCCGCGATTTCTGGCGCCACCGCGCGGCGTACGCGAAGCAGCAGGCGACTCGACCACAGACCATCGGCTACTCGCTCGTCGACTCACCGGTCGGGCTTCTTGCCTGGATCCTCGACAAGTTCGCCGAGTGGTCAGATACCGAAGACAGCCCGTTCGAGACGATTTCCAGAGACCGCGTTCTTGACGACGTCACCCTGTATTGGCTGACGCGGACCGGCGCATCGGCGGCCCGCATTTACTACGAGAGCCACAACTCGCTGGACCCCGAACTTCGGGTCGACGTCCCGTCAGCACTCACTATGTATCCCCGCGACGTCGAGAAGTGTCCGCGCCCCTGGGCACAGGAGCGGTACCGACAGATCGTCCGATGGAGGGCGCCCCAAATCGGGGGCCATTTCCCGTCGCTGGAGGTTCCCGAGTATTTCGTCAAAGATCTGCAAGAGGGCCTCGCGGCAGTGCTGGCCGCTAATCGGTGAAAGCGGCTGGGTGCCGGCATTCGATCACCGCCTGATCCGGCTCAAGGCGTTTCCCGACGGCTTCCAGACCGAGCTCATCGAGACGGCAGAACGTGGTCAGACAGGGCGCGGCGAAGATAGCGTGGAACATGTCGAGGCCTTTCGGATGGGCAGTGTAGGAACTTCCATCCTGGAAGACCTCGACGCACGCCTACCCGCCAACACCCCCGACTACACCCCCAACTGCGAAGAGCCCCTCTCGGATCCAGGCGAGCCATCAGACCCAGGAATATCCCTCCAATGCCTCCCGGCTGAGCCGGGGATACAACAAACAAGGCGCCTCGTGGCGTACAAGCAGCGTTCGATGGTGTTGCGCCGACGGTAGATCTCCCGGTCAAACGCCGGTGGCCGGCCGCCGCGGCTCCCGCGGTGGTGCCGGTGCCGCTGCTGATCGGTCATCTCGGGAAGCCTATGCGCGATCCCGCGTCGCCGCAGGTAGACGAGGAAGCCGCCAGAGCTGTATGCCTTGTCTGCGATCACATGCGCGGGCCTGCAGCGTGACGGGCCAAGGCCGGTGCGCGGGATGCGAATCGCTCCAGCAGAGTCCGTGCACAGATGCCGTCGTGACGCCGGCCCGGTGTTACGAGAATGGCAAGAGGACGACCCTTGCCGTCGCAGGCGAGATGGACTTTGGTCGTCAGTCCTCCTCGGGATCGACCGAGGGCGTGATCGTCCGGTTCGTCCTGTCCGCGCCTCCCCCTTTTCGGCCGGTCGCGGCTCCGTGCTGGTGGGCCCGGACCGACGGTGGAGTCGATCTGGACGAGCCAGTCGATGTTGTCACCGGTGGCGTCCACCCGAGCCGAGACGGGGAACCGGGCGACAGCCCGGCCTCCATGGAGCCGGGCTCCTGGACGCTGAGCGCCGCGCACGTCGACCAGCTGAGCGCATGGCTCGCGGTCCAGGCCCGCAGGGTCGGCATCAGTCCCGACCGCGCCGCGGAATTCCTGATAGAAGCCCTCGCCAACGACTTCTCGCTGCGCGACTGGATCCAGGCCCACGCCAAGACATGAACCATGAACCACCGGGGCCGGGCCGCTGCCCGCCCCTCCCGCGCCTGTCACGGAACGTAGCGGCTCGCCGAGCCGGGGGGCGTTACCCCGTCCCAGCCCTACCGCGACGCGAGGGGACGACAGCGCCGACTAACGAGGCTGTGAGCGAAGTTCCCGGCTAACCCGGGTTCGTCGCCGACGTGGGTAGGGCCTGGAGTCTCAGGTGATGTCGCCACCCAGATGGCAGCTTCATGCAACGGGAACCGGCACGGGCAGCTGATCGTCATGCAGAGCATGTCTTCTGCTCTCATTCTTGGTTTCGACCCGCACGCAGTGCCTGGTATGGACGGGGACGCCATGCGCGCGGTCCTGGACAAGGAACTGGCCCGTTTTGGCGAATATGCCGTCGATGCTTCCGTGACGCTGATTGCGCCGGACGAATCAGCCGAGTCCATGGTGGTCGCGGCGCTGTCCGAACGAGACTGGGACGTCGTCGTCATCGGGGGTGGGATACGCAAGCCTGAACCTCTGCTGACGTTCTTCGAGCAGGTCGTGAACCTGGTCCGGCAGCATGCACCGAGGGCCGCTATCGCGTTCAACACCAGCATCGGCGACAGCGTCGAGGCAGCCATGCGGTGGCTATGAGACCCAGCCCGGCAAAGATCAACTGGGATGGGGCAGAAGTCGGGCGTGACGTCGAGGCGGCCGCACGGGTTCCTCGTGTGTGACGACGAAGGAATGGGCCCGTGCGGCCTTGTCTCATCCAGCCTTCACGGTTATCTCCCATGCGCATATCGGCGGTATGGGTCAGCACCGGGCGCCGGACGCCCTCATCCGGCACCCGGTAAGTGCCCGGAGGGTGGTGCGGGTTTGTTCCGAGCGACGCCGACACCTCTTCCCGTGGCCAGCGGGCGAGCCCCTGGGCAGCGACGGCCCGCCCGGCCGGACCAGTCGCCGCTGTGACAGCACTGTGCACCGGCGCGGGGTAAGCCGCGCAAGTCCCGCAGGCGCCCCGAACTCTGCCACCACCGAGCGCCTCGCGCATGGA
>NZ_JAAAYH010000563.1:0-4717 GCF_018035285.1 Streptomyces sp. MK37H
CGACGACTGCGGGCCTGGAACCGCACCCGCGTGGCCGAGCCGACACCCCGACCACGCGGCTCCCGGTCGGCGCGACGCTGATGCCCCCCGACCGGCGCGGGTCCCCTGCCAGCGGCCGGATTCGTCATACGAGCCGCCGCTCGCCGCGCAGGTGCCTTCATGGCCAGTACGGTGCATACGGACACCGAACGGCCCGGAGGACCGTATGAGCGCACACCCTATGGAGCCGCCCACGGGGGGCCTCATCCCCCGGCCGGAGCGCACTCCCGAATCGCTGCGCCTCGCGCTCGCCCGCGTAGCTCCCCATCGACTGGGCGAGATGGAAACCCAGAAGAACGAGGCGTTCGCCCTGGCAGCCGAACACAACAACCTCGGTCCCATCCGCCAATGGCTGACCATCTGGGCCGGCGAGGTGGAGATCGAGCGCCGCCCGGACCTGGCCGCACGACGGCGTAACGCCGAACACGCGGTGCACACTCTCGACAAGGACGACCCGGCCTGGCGGGCCGCCATGGACGAACTCCTGGCCGTGGTGAACGAGGCCCGGGAGGCCACCGCGTGAGCTGGGCCTGGGAGTACGACCCAGCGAGGACCACGTCGCGGGCGGCGCCCCGCCCGCTCTGATCGCCGACCAGGTGGTTCCCCGGCACGAGCGCGTCTACCTACTGCAGATCACTGCTTGGTGATCACCCCGAAGCGCCAAAGCGGCAGGAACCGCCCTCCGCCGCGTCGGCCTCTGCCAGGAAGGGCTTGAGCAGGGACAGCAGGGGGCCGGGGCGTTCCTCGGGGAGGAAGTGGCCGCTGTCGTCGATCACGGCGCCGCGGGTCGCCGGGGCGACCTGGCCGAGGCTGTGGACGGGGGCCGAGCCGCCGGCCTGGCCGCAGCCGATGGCCAGGGTGGGCATCGGGAGCGGGGCGCGGGCGAGTTCGGTGAGGGCGGCGGTGTCGGCGGGGGCGTTGCGGTAGTACGCGAAGCCGTTCGCCAGCCGGCCCGGGCGGGTGTAGGTGCGCAGATAGGTGTCGACGTCGGCGGGGCGGATGGCCCCGGTCTCCAGGGCGTGCCCGTAGAAGTGCTCCAGCAGGATCCGCTCCCGGCCCTCCGCCAGCTGCTCGGCGAGCCCGGGCACCGAGAAGAAGCCGAAGTGCCAGAGCCCGGCGCGGGCGATCAGCTCGCTCAGCCCGAAGCCGTGCAGTGGCACGGCGAGCAGGGTGAAGCTGCGGACCCGGGCGGGGTGGGCGGCGGCCCACGCATAGCCGATGGGGCCGCCCAGGTCGTGGCCGACGACATGGACCCGGTCCAGGCCCAGCTCGGCGCGCCAGGCGTCGAGCAGGTCGGCGGCGATCTTGACGCCGTGGCCGCGCGGGGAGGAGCCCGAGTCGCCCAGGCCCGGCAGGTCCACCGCGAACACCTCGTGGTGGCGGGCGAGTTCGGGGATCACCTTGCGCCAGGCGTACCAGGTCTGCGGCCAGCCGTGGAGCAGCACGACGGGGGTCCCCGGCCCCGCCGCCCGCACCCAGTGCAGCCGTACGCCTTCGATCGTCGTCTCGCGGTGTTCTCGCGTTTCGCTCATGCGGGCCAGTCGAGCACCGGCGCGACGATGCTTTCCTCTTTGATATATGAGACGTGAAGGGATTATTCGCGATCCGATATAGGCTTGGCCCTTATGGAGCTGCGCCATCTCCGCTACGCGCTCGCCCTCTCCGAGCACGCCCACTTCGGCCGCGCCGCCGCCGCGCTGGGCATCCGGCAGCCCCCGCTGTCCCAGCAGATCAAGGCGCTGGAGACCGAGCTGGGCGTACAGCTCTTCGACCGCACCGGGCACGGGGTGCGGCCCACCGCCGCGGGTGAGGCGTTCCTGGCCCGGGCCCGGCAGGTGCTGGACCATCTCGACCTCGCCGTACGGGACGCGGCCGACGCCGGCCGGGGCGAGACCGGTTCGCTCGCCATCGGTTTCCTCGGCACCGCGCTGGCCGCCGTGCTGCCCGAGGTGCTCACCGCCTTCCGGACCCGCCGTCCGCAGGTCCGGCTGGAGCTGCGGGAACTCCCCAGCGCCCGGCAGATCGAGGCACTGCTGGACGGCAGCCTGGACGCCGGGGTCATCTGCGGCCCGCCGCCCGCGGCCGCCCGGCGGCGGCTGACCAGCCTGCCGCTGGGCCGGGAGGCCCTGGTGGCGGCGGTGCCGTCCGGCCATCCGCTGACCAGCGCAGCGGCCGTGCCCGTACGGGCCCTGGACAGCGAGCCGCTGATCCTCTCCTCGCGGCAGGCCGAGCCCGCCGCCGCCGATGTGGCACTGGCCGTATGCCGCGCCGCCGGGGTCGAGCCGCGGATCGCGCATGAGGCGCACAATCTGCACACCCTGCTGGGGCTGGTCGCCTGCGGGCTCGGCATCGGCATCGGACCGGCGGGGATGCGGCGCTTCCGGCATGTGGGGGTGACCCTGCTGCCGCTGGAACCGGCCGCCGCCGGGCTGGAGTTCCACCTCGCCCACCGCTTCGGCCCGGTCCCGAGCGTCCTGGGCGCCTTCCTCCGCACGGTGCGCCAGGTTCATCGGGGCTGACACCCGCGCCTGACGCGCGCCCACTCCCTGTTTTGTCAACGGCATTGACATATCTCCACCACCCCTCGTATACCTCTCCCCATCGAAGCGCTTCGACGAACGTTGCACATGCGCCCTTCCTTCCAACCCTCCCGGAGGCAGCGGATGTTGACGGCACGGAAACGGACGAAACGAACAGTGGCCACCATCGCGGCCACGCTGGCAGCATCCCTGGTCATCGCGGGTTGCGGGGACGGCGGGGACGAGGCCGGGGACGGTAAGTCGCTCAAGCTGTGGCACTACGAGGCGCCCAACAGCGCCATGGGCATCGCCTGGAAGCAGGCCATCGAGGAGTTCAAGAAGAGCCATCCGGGCGTCACGGTGAAGGTCGAGGAGAAGGGCTTCGAACAGATCCAGAAGACCGCCTCGATGGTCCTCAACTCCGGTGACGCGCCCGATCTGATGGAGTACAACAAGGGCAACGCCACCACCGGGCTGCTCTCCAAGCAGGGCCTGCTCACCGACCTCACCCCCGAGGTCACCAAGCGCGGCTGGGACAAGCCGCTCAGCCCCGGCGTGCGCACCACCAGCCGCTACGACGCCCAGGGCGTAATGGGCTCCGGCAACTGGTACGGGATCCCCAACTACGCCGAGTACACGATGGTCTTCTACAACAAGGCCCTCTTCACCAAGCACCACATCAAGGCCCCGACCACCTTCGACGAGTTCACCGCCGCCCTGAAGTCCTTCAAGGACGCGGGCGTCACCCCACTGGCCAGCGCGGGCGCCGAATACCCCGCCCATCAGTACGTCTACCAGCTCGCCCTCACCAAGGCCGACCGCTCCTGGGTGGACGCCTACGAGCAGTACAAGGGCAAGCCGGACTTCCACGACGCCGCTTGGACCTATGGCGCCACCACCTTCGCCGACTGGGTGAAGAACGGCTATATCGCCAAGAGTTCGAGCGGCGCCAAGGCCGAGGACGCGGGCGCGGCCTTCATCGCGGGGAAGTACCCGATGTTCTTCTCCGGCAGCTGGTGGTTCGGCCGCTTCACGTCCGAGATGAAGGACGAGTGGGGCACCTTCCCCTTCCCCGGCTCCAAGCTCACCCTCGGCTCCGGCGGCAATCTCTGGGTCGTCCCCAAGGGCGCCAAGAACAAGGAGCTCGCCTACGACTTCATCGACATCACGATGAAGAAGGGCATCCAGAACACCCTGGGCAACAACGGCGGAGTGCCCGTGGCCGCCGATCCCCCGGCGATCACCGACCCCAAGTCCAAGGCCCTGATCAAGGACTTCACCACCTACGCCGACGGCGACGGCGACGGCCTGGCCTTCTACCCCGACTGGCCGGTCCCCGGCTTCTACGACGTCCTCGTCTCCGAGACCCAGAAGCTGATCACCGGCAGCGCCAAGCCGGACGCCTATCTGGACGCGCTGAAGAAGGCGTACGACGCGGGCGCGCCGAAGGGATGAGCTCCCGATGAGCTCCCACAGCAAGGCACCGCTACTACGGCGCCGCGAATATCCGTACGCCCTGTTCCTGCTCCCCGGCGCGCTGGCCTTCCTCGCCGTCATCGTCGTCCCGTTCCTGATGAACGCCGGGATCAGCCTCACCCACTGGCAGGGAGTGGGCAGCCCGAAGTGGGCCGGGCTCGCCAACTACCGCGATCTGCTGGACGACTCCGCGTTCTGGGAGTCCTTCCGGCACAGCCTGGCGATGGTGGTGGCGATGGCGGTGCTCCCCACCGCCCTCGGCCTGGTGCTGGCCGCCGCGCTCTTCGACTACATCGCCAAACACATCGGCACCCGCACCGCGAGCGTGCTGCGCGCCTGCTTCTATCTGCCGCAGGTGCTGCCGATCGCGGTGGCCGGAATCGTCTGGAGCTGGATCCTCGCCCCGGAGAACGGCGCGCTCAACGAGGCGCTGGACGCCGTCGGCCTCGGCTCGCTGCGCCATGACTGGCTGGGCGACCCGGACTTCGCGCTCTACAGCGTGATGGCCGTGATGGTGTGGGTCCAGCTGGGCTTTCCGCTGGTGGTCTTCATGGCGGGGCTGCAGCGCGCGGACCCGTCCCTGCACGAGGCGGCCGAGCTGGACGGGGCCTCGTGGTGGCGGCGGTTCTGGCATGTGACCCTGGAGCAGATCCGCCCGGAGATCTATGTCGTGCTGCTGTGGT
>NZ_JAAAYH010000564.1:0-4710 GCF_018035285.1 Streptomyces sp. MK37H
CGGGGACAGAGACCGGGACGGAGACACGACCGGAAATGACCGTATCGATGCCGGAACCGTCACCGAGAGCGAGCGCACCTGAGCGGCCCGGAGGCCCCCGCCCTCGCCCGGCCGCGGGCCGGATAGGCTCACATGCATGAGCAACACCCCGGACACGGACAACGCCGTCCGCGCCTTTGTGGACGGCCATCGCGCCGCCTTCCTCGCCGAGCTCTCCGAGTGGCTGCGCATCCCGTCCGTATCCGCCGACCCCGCCCGCGCCGACGACGTCCGGCGCGGCGCCCAGTGGCTCAGGGACCACCTGGCCGCCACCGGCTTCCCGGTGACTGAGATATGGGACACACCGGGCGCCCCGGCCGTGTTCGCCGAATGGCCGTCCGGTGATCCCGACGCCCTTACGGTGCTCGTCTACGGCCACCACGACGTCCAGCCCGCCGACCGCGCGGACGGCTGGCGCACCGACCCCTTCGAGCCCGTCATCGAGGACGGCAGGCTCTACGCCCGCGGCGCCGCCGACGACAAGGGGCAGGTTCTCTTCCACACCCTGGGGATACGGGCGCACCTGGCCGTGACCGGCCGTGTCGCGCCCGCGGTGAACCTCAAGCTGCTGATCGAGGGCGAGGAGGAGTCCGGCTCCCCGCACTTCCCCGAACTGGTCCGCGCGCACGCCGACCGGCTGGCCTGCGACACCGTGATCGTCTCCGACACCGGGATGTGGTCCGAGGACACCCCTACCGTCTGCACCGGTATGCGGGGCCTCGTCGAGTGCCAGATCGACCTCCACGGCCCCGGCCAGGACATCCACTCCGGCTCCTTCGGCGGCGCGGTCCCCAACCCGGCCACCGAGGCCGCCCGGCTGGCCGCCGCACTGCACGACGACGACCGTAAGGTGGCGATCCCCGGCTTCTACGACGGCGTCGTGGAGCTGACCGACCGTGAGCGCGAGCTCTTCGCCGAGCTGCCGTTCGACGAGGCGGGCTGGCTGCGGACCGCGCATTCACGGGTCACGCTCGGCGAGGCTGGTTACTCCACCCTGGAGCGGATCTGGGCCCGTCCGACCGCCGAGGTCAACGGCATCGGCGGGGGCTACCAGGGGCCGGGCGGAAAGACCATCGTGCCCTCGGCCGCCCAGCTGAAGCTGTCCTTCCGGCTGGTGGCGGGCCAGGACGTGGAGAAGATCCAGTCGGCCGTGCGGGACTGGGTCGCCGCCCTGCTCCCGGCCGGGATCCGCCATGAGATCACCTATTGGGGCGCCACCCGCCCCTGTCTGACCCCGCTGGACCACCCCGCGCTCCAGTCGGTCGTCCGCGCCATGGGGCGCGTCTTCGGCCAGGAGGTCCGCTTCACCCGCGAGGGCGGATCGGGCCCCGCCGCCGATCTCCAGGACATCCTCGGCGCTCCGGTGCTCTTCCTGGGCATCTCGGTGCCGTCCGACGGCTGGCACGCGCCCAACGAGAAGGTCGAGCTCGGCCTGCTCATGAAGGGCGCCGAGACGGCCGCCCACCTCTGGGCCGATCTCGCCGAGAATGGACGGGAATAGCTTGCTCTGTTATGTGAACCACCCATTGCACTGGGGGAGTTGGAAGCAGTCGTGACCACCTCGACCGACCACGCCACCGACCGGCCGATCACGCTCAGCGCCCCGAGCGGCATCGACCGCTCCGCGCACCACCGCTTGGACGAGGCGTGGCTGGCCGCTGCGTGGAGCCACCCGACGACGCGCGTCTTCGTGGTCTCCGGCGGCCAGGCCCTGGTCGACGACGCCCCGGACGGCCGTACCGAACTCGTCATGACCCCGTCCTTCGAGGCCCCGCCCACCGAGAACCACCGCTACTTCCTGGGCACCGACCAGGAGGGCGTGCGCTACTTCGCGCTCCAGAAGGACTCCCTGCCGGGGCGGATGGACCAGTCAGCACGCCCCGCCGGGCTGCGCGAGGCGGGCGTGGTGCTGTCCGAGCGCGACGCGGGGCTGCTGGTGCACGCGGTCGCGCTGGAGAACTGGCAGCGGCTGCACCGCTTCTGCTCACGCTGCGGTCAGCGCACGGTGATCGCGGCGGCGGGCCATATCCGCCGCTGCCCGGCGTGCGGCGCCGAGCACTACCCGCGCACCGACCCCGCCGTGATCATGCTGGTGAGGGACGATCAGGACCGGGCGCTGCTGGGGCGCCAGGTGCACTGGCCGGAGGGGCGCTTCTCGACGCTGGCGGGCTTCGTGGAGCCGGGCGAGTCGATCGAGCAGGCCGTGGTCCGCGAGGTGGCGGAGGAGGCGGGCGTCACGGTCGGCGAGGTCGATTACGTGGCCAGCCAGCCGTGGCCGTTCCCGTCCAGTCTGATGCTCGGCTTCATGGCCCGGGCCACGTCCTCCCGGATCCAGGTGGACGGGGAGGAGATCCACGAGGCGCGCTGGTTCTCCCGGGACGACCTGCGGGCCGCGATCGAGTCCGGGGAGGTCCTGCCTCCCTCCGGAATCTCGATCGCGGCCCGGCTGATCGAGCTCTGGTACGGCGAGCCGCTGCCGCGGGGCTGAGTCAGAGCCCGACCTTGGCCTTGACCTGGGCCAGGGACGGGTTGGTCAGGGTCGACCCATCGGGGAAGAGGACGGTCGGCACGGTCTGGTTGCCACCGTTCGCCTTCTCGACGAAGGTCGCGGACTCCGGATCCTGCTCGATGTTGATCTCGGTGTAGGCGATGCCCTCGCGGTCCATCTGCCCCTTCAGGCGTCGGCAGTAGCCGCACCAGGTGGTGCTGTACATCGTCACAGTGCCGGACATCGGTCTTCGCTCTCCTCGGGGTCGTGGTGGGTGGGCAGAAGGTGAACGCTCACCTTCCGCCGGTGATTCCCGGATTCATATGACCGGAAGTCCACGGCTGTGGACAACCGGCACCGGGCGTCTCAGGGGACCTGGCAGCATGGCGGGGTGACTGCAGCAACGTCCTCCACTCTGTTCCCGCAGGGCTCCACGCCGGGTGCCTACGCGGCCACGCCGCGTGACGCCGACGCGGTGCTCGACGGGCTCGACCCCGAGCAGCGCGAGGTGGCGACGTCCCTGCACGGCGCGGTGTGCGTGCTGGCCGGGGCCGGCACCGGCAAGACCCGCGCCATCACCCACCGGATCGCCTATGGGGTGCGCGCGGGGATACTCCAGCCGGCCAGTGTGCTGGCCGTCACCTTCACCAACCGCGCGGCGGGGGAGATGCGCGGCCGGCTGCGGCAGCTCGGCGCGGGCGGGGTGCAGGCGCGCACCTTCCACTCGGCGGCCCTGCGCCAGCTGCAGTACTTCTGGCCCAAGGCGGTCGGCGGTGAGGTGCCGCGGCTGGTCGAGCGCAAGGTGCAGCTCGTGGCCGAGGCCGCCGCCCGGTGCCGGGTCCGGCTGGACCGGAATGAGCTGCGGGATGTGACCGGCGAGATCGAATGGTCGAAGGTCACCCAGACCGTGCCCGAGGACTATCCCGCCGTGGCCGCCAAGTCCGGCCGTGAGGCCCCCCGGGACGCCGCCGAGATCGGCCGGATCTACGCCACCTATGAGCAGTTGAAGCGCGACCGCGGCGTCATCGACTTCGAGGATGTGCTGCTCCTCACGGTCGGTGTGCTCCAGGAGCGGCCGGACATCGCCGATCAGGTGCGCCGTCAGTACCAGCACTTCGTGGTCGACGAATACCAGGACGTCAGCCCGCTGCAGCAGCGGCTGCTGGATCTGTGGCTGGGCGAGCGGGACAGCCTGTGCGTGGTCGGCGACGCCAGCCAGACCATCTACTCCTTCACCGGCGCCACCCCCGACCATCTGCTGAACTTCCGCACCCGCCACCCCCGGGCCACCGTGGTCAAGCTGATCCGGGACTACCGCTCCACTCCCCAGGTGGTCCACCTGGCCAACGGGCTGCTGTCCCAGGCCCGCGGCCGGGCCGCCGAGCACCGGCTGGAGCTGGTCTCCCAGCGGGAGGCGGGCCCCGACCCGGCCTACGCCGCCTATGCGGACGAGCCGGCCGAGGCCGAGGGCACCGCCCGCCGGATCCGTGAGCTGATCACCCCGGTCGAGCAGGGGGGCGGCGGGATCCCGGCGAGCCAGATCGCGGTCCTGTACCGGGTCAACGCCCAGTCGGAGCTCTATGAGCAGGCGCTGGCCGATGCCCAGGTGCCCTATCAGCTGCGTGGCGCCGAGCGGTTCTTCGAGCGGCCCGAGGTGCGCGAGGCGGGGCTGCTGCTGCGCGGCGCGGCCCGCGGCGGCAGCGCCGATCCGGCGCTGGCGGACGCCGACATCCCGTCCCAGGTGCGGGCCGTCCTGGGCAGCCGCGGCTGGACGCCCGAGCCCCCGGCGGGCTCGGGCGCGGTGCGCGACCGCTGGGAGTCCCTGGCCGCCCTGGTGCGGCTCGCCGAGGACTTCGCGGCGAGCCGCCCCGGGGCCACGCTCTCCGATCTGGTGGCGGAGCTCGATGAGCGGGCGGCGGCGCAGCACGCCCCGACCGTCGAGGGTGTGACCCTCGCCTCACTCCACGCGGCCAAGGGCCTCGAATGGGACGCCGTCTTCCTGGTCGGTCTCACCGAGGGAATGATGCCGATCACCTACGCCAAGACGGAGCAGCAGATCGAGGAGGAGCGCCGGTTGCTCTATGTGGGGGTCACCCGCGCCCGCCGCCATCTGACGCTGTCCTGGGCGCTCTCGCGGGCACCGGGCGGCCGGGCCTCCCGCCGCCCCACCCGCTTTCTCAACG
>NZ_JAAAYH010000565.1:0-4698 GCF_018035285.1 Streptomyces sp. MK37H
GCACACAGATCAGCGCCAGACCGAACCCGGCCGCCCCCGACGCCCCGGCCACCCGGCGGGGCACCACGGCATCCCCGGCACCCGACGCCACACCGGCTGCCGCCGGGCCCTCGCCCGGCCCGCCGTCCGCGGACGTGTGGTCCGCGGTGGCCGCCGCGCCGCTGCCGCCCCGTGCGGCCGACGCCGCCCTGGGCCGCGAGGCCGCGCGGCTTCCCGCCGGGCGGCGCCGCGCCCGGTCCGCCCAGCGCACGGTGCACGTCCAGATCGGGCGGCTGGAGGTCACCGCCGCCGCCCCGCCCGGCGCCGACCGCACCACGGGCGCCCGCGCCGGAACGACGGGACGGCGCGCGCCCGCGCTGAGCCTGGAGGACTACCTGGCACGCGGCGAGAGGAGGGACTGACACCATGAGCAACGGACTCGCCTTCGCGACCGTCACCCAGGCCCTCGCGCTGCTGATCGCGAACAATCTGCGGCCCGAGATCGACATCGCGGTCACGGTGGACACCCGGAGGCCCCCGGCCGAGCCGCCCACGGAACCGACCATCAACATCTTCCTCTACCAGGTCACCCCGAACGCCTCGATGCGCGCCACCGACCTGCCCACCCGCGCCTCGGACGGCACGCTGCTCAAGCGACCGGCCGCGGCCATGGACCTGCACTACCTGATCAGCGCGTACGGCGAGGAGTCCGAACTGGTCGGGCAACGCCTGATCGGCACCGTGGTGCGCATCCTGCACGAGATCCCCATGCTGCCGAAGGACGTGATCGAGGAGGCCGCCCGGCGCTCGTACCTGACGGGCAGCGATCTGGCCGAGGCGGTGCAGCGGGTGCGCTTCACCCCGACGCAGATGGACGTGGACGAGACCTCCAAGCTCTGGGGGATGCTCTACCAGACCCCGTATGTGCTGTCGGTCTGCTACCAGGGCTCGTTGGTCCTGATCGAGGGACGCGAGCGCCCGGTCCCGGCGAAGCCGGTGGAACGGCCCACGGTGCGGGTACTGCCCTTCGGCGCGCCGGGAGCGCCGGAACCCCCCACCCTGCCGGGCGCGGAGCGACCCGGGGAACCCGCCGAGACGGAGGCGTCGACGGAGGCCGGGACCCGGTCGCCCGCCCAGCCCGCCAAGAAGCGCCCCGCCGCCACGAAGACGGCCGCGGCCAAAACCGCCAAAGCGGCCAAGACCGCCAAGGCGGCCGCCACCAAGTCCGCCGCGACCAAGACCACGAAGTCCGCCGCCGCCAAGTCCGCCACCTCACCCACCCGTACACGCAAGTCCACGCCCCGCCGCCGCGGCGGCCGCTCCGAGGACACGGAGAGCTGAGGCACCCGGTGGGGCAGAAGGGGGCGGACAACACCATGGGCAGGAGAAACGGCCGCGCGTCGGCGGCCAATGAGGCCAATACGAGCGCGGACGCCGTCCCGGCCGAGGACGGGCAGGCCCTGGCCGCCGCCGTCCAGGCCGTACTGGCCCGCGTCGACGCCCACGCCCGCCGCGCCACCGCCAACGGCGCCCGGCCCGGCGCCTCCGCACCCCGCGATACCGCCACCGTCGACGGGCCCAACACCCCAGCCACCGCCGCCGAGTCGACCCGCACGGAAGACCACGAGCGACACCGCACCACCCCGAAGGCGATCCCCGGCCCCGCCACGCTCGACGCGCTCGTGGCCTGTTTCGGCCTCAGCACCTTCGAGCGCCAGCTCGTCGTGCTGGCGGCGGCCGCCGAGCTGGACCCCACCGCCGCCGCGCGGTGTGCCGCCGCCAGCGGCGATCCGGCCCGTGCGTACCCCACCTTCTCGCTCGCGCTCGCCGCGCTCGACGAGCCGCACTGGAGCGCGCTCACCCCCGTGTCCCCGCTCCGCCGCTGGCGGCTCGTAGACCTCGACGACGAGACCCGGCTCACCACTTCACGCCTCCGCATCGACGAGCGCATCCTGCACTTCCTGGCCGGATCGCCCTACCTCGACGCCCGGCTGCACGGGCTGCTGCGCCGTGCGCAGCCCCCGCGGACCCTGCCCCCCTCGTACGACCGGGCGGCGGACCAGGTGACCGCGGGCTGGAACGAGTCCCGCCCGGAGGCCCCGTTGCGCGTGGAACTCGTCGGCGGCGACCTGACCACCCGTACCGATATCGCCGCCGCGGCCGCCCGCCGGACCGGGCTCGCGCTGTACGTCATGGCCTCGGACGACGTCCCCACCGACGCGGCCGAACGCGACCGCCTCGCCCGCCTCTGGCAGCGCGAGGCCGTGCTGCTGCCCGCGGCGCTCCTGCTGGAGGCCGGTGAGATGGACCGGGAGCAGACCGCCGCCACGGACGCGTTCATCGAGGGCGCCGCCGTGCCCCTCGTCGTCTCCAGTGAGGACCCGCGCCGGACCGGCCGCCCACGCGGCGAACGCGTCAGCGTGCCCGGGCTGGACGACAGCGAACAACTCGCCCTCTGGGCGGACGCTTTCGCCGGCATCCCGCGGATCGAGGAGGCCCATCTGCGGTCGCTGGTCGCCCAGTTCCAGCTGCCGCCGCACATCATCCGCTCCGCGGCAGCCGCTGTACGCCGTGACCTCCCCGACCCCGACCCGGACACAGGCACGGACGCACTCGACCCCACCGAACTCGCCTGGCGCGCCGGGCTCATCGAGGCACGCATCGGCCTGGACGAGCTGGGCCGACGGATCGAACCCGAGGCCGCCTGGGACGACCTGGTGCTCGCCGACCACCAGGCGCGGATCCTGCGCGAGATCGTCGCCCACGTACGGCAGCGCGCCACCGTCCACCAGGAGTGGGGCTTCGCCGCGACACTCCGCCGCGGCCTGGGCGTCACCGCCCTCTTCGCGGGCGGCTCCGGCACCGGCAAGACCCTCGCCGCCGAGGTGATGGCCAACGAGCTGGGCCTGGACCTCTTCATCATCGACCTCTCCCAGGTGGTCAGCAAATACATCGGCGAGACCGAGAAGAACCTGCGCAAGGTCTTCGACGCCGCCGAGCGCGGTGGCGCACTGCTGCTCTTCGACGAGGCGGACGCGCTGTTCGGCAAGCGCAGCGAGGTCAAGGACAGCCATGACCGGTACGCCAACCTGGAGGTCAGCTATCTGCTGATGCGCATGGAGGCGTACCGGGGCCTGGCCATCCTCACCACCAACATGAAGAAGGCCCTCGACCCGGCCTTTATGCGACGGATCCGCTTCGTCGTGGACTTCCCCTTCCCCGGCGAGAGCGAGCGCGCCGAGATCTGGCGCCGGGTGCTCCCCGCCCGGGCGCCGATGAAGGACATCGACCCCGAACGCCTCGCCCAACTCACCGTGGCGGGCGGCTCGATCCGCAACATCGCGCTTTCCGGCGCCTTCCTCGCCGCCGAGGAGGGCGACCGCCTCCAGATGCGCCACATGCTGGCGGCGGCGCGTACCGAGTACCAGAAGCTGGACCGTTCGCTCACACCCTCGGAGGTCACCGGATGGGTCTGAACGACCGGATGGGCCTGAACGACCGGATGGGGCCGAACGAGCAGCCGAACGCGATCCAGGTGGACATCGGCGAGCTGGCGCTGACCGGCTTCGGCGCAGGGATCGACCCGGACCGGGTCTCGGCGGCGTTCCGGACAGAGTTGGCCCGGCTGGTGCGGGAGCGCGGCGTACCGCTGGCGGCGACCGGGGAGGGCGCGGCGATCGAGGCCCTGTCCGGCCTGCCCCCGCTCCCCGCCACCACCTCCCCGGCCCGGCTGGGCGAGGCCCTGGCCCGGGCCGTGCACGCGGGCCTCTCCGGAAGGGGGCGGGAGGGGACATGAGCAACACACCGTCCACCACCCAGGACGACCGCGCGTCCCAGTCCGCCAAGCGCCGCAAGCGCAAGGAGCGGACCGGCAAGGCCCGTACGCCCGAGCCCAAGGACATCGTCAGCGGCGCCGGACAGCCCCTCGACCCGAGCGTCCGGCGCGACCTCGAAGAGCGGCTCGGCCACGACCTGGGCCAAGTCCGCCTGCACACCGACCGCGACGCGGGCCACCTCACCGAACTGCTGGGCGCGGACGCGGTGGCGGTCGGCCAGGACATCTTCTTCCGCGAGAACACCTACCGCCCTGGCACCACGGACGGCCAACGCCTCCTCGCCCACGAACTGCTCCACACCGTCCAGAACCCCCACGGCCTCGGCACCCTGCGCGTGGGCCGTGACCTGGGCGCGGTGAGCCTGCCGCAGGACGCGATGGAGCGCGAGGCGGAGGGCACGGCGCGGGACCTGGTACGCGGCGGGCAGTCGGACACCGCGATGGAGCCGCAGACCTCCGCGACCCCGGGCTGGCTCCGCTACGCCACGGTCGACGCCGACCGCGACCGCATGGAGAAGCTCGACCCGGCGACCCTGGTCGACCGCCTCGCCAACAGCGTCGTCCGCTCCCTGCGCGGCGACCCCGAGGACCGCTCCAAGCGCACCCGTATGCAACTGGCGCGGATGCCGGACGAGGTGCAGGACGCCGTCCTCGACCGGCTGGAGACCAGGCTCCTCAGCTCGGAGCACGAGCGGGTGCTCGACTTCGTGGACGAGATCGAGGCGGACGACAACCTGGAGCGGGAGTCGCTGGCCGCCCCGGACGTCGAACCGGACCCGGTCGAGGAGCTGCTGTTCGAGCGCGAGACGCGGCGGCGGAGGGCGGAGGAGCGCCGCGAGGAGGAGCAGCGCCCGGCGCCCGCGCCGGGTCCGGAGAAGGACGAG
>NZ_JAAAYH010000566.1:0-4698 GCF_018035285.1 Streptomyces sp. MK37H
GTGGCGGTGGGCGCGGGTGAGGAGCAGGTGCGTTCGTTGCTGGTGGCGGGGGTGGATATCGCGGCGGTGAATGGTCCTGCGGCGGTGGTGCTCTCGGGGGATGAGGGGCCGGTGCTGCGGGTGGCGCAGGAGCTGTCGGAGCGGGGGTGCCGGACGAGGCGTCTGGCGGTCTCCCACGCGTTCCACTCCGCCCGGATGGAACCGATGCTGCAGGAGTTCCGGGAGGCGATCGCCGACGTGTCGTTCGCCGCCCCGGTGATCCCTTTGGTGTCCAACGTGACCGGGCAACTAGCAGACACGGAGACGGTGCGTTCCCCCGAGTACTGGGTGGAGCATGTGCGTTCGGCGGTGCGATTCGCGGATGGCGTGCGGGCGCTTGCCGACTATGGCGTCAGCACGTACCTGGAGTTGGCGCCGGATGCGGTGTTGTCAGCGATGGTCGGGGACTGTCTGCCGGAGGAGTCGGCCGAAGAGTCCGTGGTGGTGCCGTCGCTGCGGCGGGAGGGTGACGAGCCCCGGGCGTTGATGTCTGCCGTCGCTCAACTGTATGTGGCAGGCGTGCGCCTGGATTTCGGAGCCCTGTTCGGTGCCACGGCTCTGCCCGTCCAAATCTCGGATCTGCCGACGTATGCGTTCCAGCGGGAGCATTACTGGTTGGTGGGGGACGGGCGTGGAGTCGGTGATGTGGCGTCTGCCGGGCTGGCGGGGGTGGAGCATCCGTTGTTGGGTGCGGTGACGGAAGTGCCGGGGTCGGGTGAGGTGTTGTTCACCTCCCGACTGTCGCTGCGTACGCATCCGTGGCTGGCGGATCATGTGGCCGCGGGTGCGGTGTTGTTGCCGGGGGCGGCGTTTGTGGAGTTGGTGGTGCGGGCCGGCGATGAGGTCGGGTGCGGTGGGGTGGAGGAGTTGGTGATGGAGGCTCCGCTGGTGTTGGCGGAGGGCGGGGCCGTTCAGGTGCGGGTGAGTGTGGCGGAGGCCGATGAGGGTGGTCGGCGCGGCGTGCGGGTGTATTCGCGGACGGAGGACGCGGGCGTGGGCGCTGCGTGGATGCGGCACGCGAGCGGGACGTTGCGTCCTGCGGCGGGGGTGGCTGCTCCTGATGTGGGGTTGTCGGTGTGGCCACCGACCGGTGCGGTGGCGGTGGATCCGGTGGAGGTCGAGGGCCTGTACGACGGTCTGGAGCGGGCTGGGTATCGGTATGGGCCGGTGTTCCAGGGGATGCGGGCGGCGTGGCGGCTGGACGGTGCGGTGTATGCGGAAGTGGCTCTGCCGGAGGAGCATCGGGCCCAGGCGGCCGGGTTCGGACTGCATCCGGCACTCCTCGACGCGGCCATGCACGCCGCCGCGTTCCAGCACCCTGCGGAGCGTGCCGACCAGCGGACGGCACTGCCCTTCGTCTGGCGCGATGTGGCGCTCTACGCCACGGGTGCCATGGCCTTACGGGTACGGGTGGTCCCCACCGGAGAGGACACCCTGACGCTGGAGTTGGCCGATGAGACCGGCGCCCCGGTGGCTTCGGTGGGTTCGATGGTGTCCCGCCCGGTCGAGCCCGGGCAGTTCAAGACCCCCTCGACACATGACCGTCTGCTCCGCCCGGGTTGGGAGAAGACGGCGCTGACGCCGGATGGCGCCCCACTGGGCGCGGTGCGGGTGGCCACGGCCGAGGACGTGCGCGCACTGGCCGAGCGAGGTGACCGGTTCGACGCCGTGACGGTCGAGCTGGCCGAGACCGGAAGTGTGCGCGAGCTGACCAGCCGGGTACTGGAAGTCGTCCAGGCGTGGTCGACCGAACCCGCGCTGGACAGCACCCGGATGATCGTGCTGACCGCGGGCGCGGTCGCCGTCGATCCGGGTGAGCCGGTTGACCCTGCCATCGCCGCCGTATGGGGGCTGGTCGGCACCGCGCAGTCGGAGAACACCGGCCGGATCCTCCTGCTGGACGTCGACAACGAGCCCTCCTCGTACGCCACGCTGAGCACCCTCGTCCCCGCCCTGTTCGCCGCCGACGAGACCCAGGCCGCGGTCCGCGCGGGAGCGTGCTTCCTGCGGCGGCTCACCCGTGTGGTGGATCCGCCCGACGCCGGACCGGGTGGTGTGGACGTGGGTGGGACGGTGTTGGTGACGGGCGGCACGGGGGCGTTGGGCGCGGTGGTGGCGCGGCATCTGGTGGCCGTGCATGGGGTGCGGAGTCTGGTGTTGGCGAGTCGGAGCGGGCCTGGGGCGCCCGGTGCCGCCGAGTTGGAGGCGGAGCTGGCGGGGGCGGGGGCGCGAGTGCGGGTCGTGGCGTGTGATGTGGCGGACCGGGATGCGGTGGCCGGGCTGCTGGATGTCGTTCCGGGCGATGCTCCGCTGTCCGCGGTGGTGCATACGGCCGGTGTTCTGGATGACGGTGTGCTGACCGCGTTGACCCCGGAGCGTATGGATGAGGTGTTCCGGCCGAAGGTGGACGGGGCACTGCATCTGCATGAGCTGACCCGGGACCTGGACCTGTCGGCCTTCGTCCTGTTCTCCTCCGCCGCCGGTACGTTCGGCAGCTCCGGACAGGGCAACTACGCCGCCGCCAACGCGTACCTCGACGCGCTGGCACAGCACCGGGCCGCCCAAGGGCTTCCCGCGATCTCCCTCGGCTGGGGCATGTGGTCCCAGGACGCGGGGATGACCGCCCAGCTCGGCGACACCGACCACCGTCGACTGGCACGCGACGGACTCGCCGCGCTGACCTCGGCCGAGGGCATGGAGCTCTTCGACACCGCGTTGCGTACCGGCGAAGCCACGGTCCTCCCCATCAAACTGGACCTCGGCGCACTGCGGGCCCAGGCCGCCACCGGGGCGGTGCCGCCACTGCTGCGCGGGCTGGTCCCCCAGCCCCGGCGGATCCGGCAGAAGGCCCAGTCGGCGCATGCGCACGACGCCGACGCGCTCACCGCACGACTGGCCGGGGCGGGCCCCATGGACCGGCAGGCGATCCTGCTCGACCTGGTCCGGCAGGAGGCGGCGTATGTGCTCGGCTACGCCTCGGTCGGCCGTATCGGCCCCGATGCGGCCTTTACCGACGTGGGCTTCGACTCGCTCACGGCGATCGAGTTACGGGACCGCCTCCTCGCCCGTACCGGACTGCGGCTCCCGGCCACGTTCGCCTTCGACTTCCCCACGCCGCTGACACTGGCGGACCACCTGAACACCCGCCTGGGTGCCGAGGCCACACAGGATCCGGTGCTGGCCGAAGTGGCGAGGCTCGAAGAACTGGTGGCCGCCCGGCCACCGGACGGCGCCAAGAACACCGGCGCCGCCGCCCGACTCCGGGCTCTGGCGGTCAAGCTCAGCACCGATGCCCCCGGGCCGGCCGGAGGCGCCGATATCGAAGCGACGCTCGAGGCGGCGTCGGTCGACGACGTACTGGCCTTCATCGACGACGAGTTCGGAATCGTGGACCCGGCGGATTCCGACCGTGCCTACGAGTGAAGGGAAGGTGACCTCCGGTGGACAACGACGAGAAGCTGGTCCGGTACCTCAAGCGGGTGACCGCCGACCTGCACCAGGCGCGGCAGCGGCTCACCGAGATCGAGACAGCGCGGTCGGAGCCGATCGCGATCGTCGGGATGGCGTGCCGGTTGCCGGGTGGGGTGACCACGCCGGAGGAGCTGTGGGACCTGGTGATGGAGGGTGGTGACGCGGTCGGTGGGTTTCCGGAGGACCGTGGCTGGGATCTGGAGAATCTCTTCGACCCGGATCCGGATCATCCGGGCACCAGCTATGTCCGCGAGGGTGGCTTTCTGCGCGATGCGGGGGAGTTCGACGCGGGTTTCTTCGGTATCTCGCCGCGTGAGGCGTTGGCGATGGATCCGCAGCAGCGGCTGTTGCTGGAGACGTCATGGGAGGCGCTGGAGCGCGCCGGGATCGATCCAACGGCCCTGCGTGGCAAGGACGTCGGTGTCTACTTCGGCACCCTCAACCAGGACTACGCCACGGACGTGGACACGGTCCCCGAGGGCGTCGAGGGCTATCTGATGACGGGCAGCTCGGCGAGCGTGCTCACCGGGCGGGTCGCCTATGAGCTGGGGTTCGAGGGCCCGGCGATGACGATCGACACGGCATGTTCCTCCTCACTGGTGGGCCTGCATCTGGCCGCGCAGGCCCTGCGGTCGGGCGAGTGCTCCATGGCGCTGGCCGGAGGGGCCACCGTCATGTCCACCCCCAGTGCCTTCGTCGGCTTCTCGCGGCAGCGCGGCATGGCCGAAGACGGCCGCTGTAAGTCGTTTGCGGCCTCGGCGGATGGCACGGGGTGGGCCGAGGGCGTGGGTGTGCTGGTGGTGGAGCGGTTGTCGGATGCGGAGCGTCGTGGGCATCGGGTGTTGGCGGTGGTGCGGGGGAGTGCGGTGAATCAGGACGGTGCGTCGAATGGTCTGACGGCGCCGAATGGTCCATCGCAGCAGCGGGTGATTCAGCAGGCGTTGGCGGGCGCGGGGCTGGTTGCGGCGGATGTGGACGTCGTGGAGGGGCACGGCACGGGCACCACGCTGGGTGATCCGATCGAGGTCCAGGCGTTGATGGCGACCTATGGCCAGGATCGGCCTGAGGGGCGTCCGTTGTGGTTGGGGTCGTTGAAGTCGAACATTGGTCATGCGCAGGCGGCCGCGGGTGTGGCTGGTGTGATCAAGATGGTGTTGGCGTTGCGGTATGGGGTGTTGCCGAGGACGT
>NZ_JAAAYH010000567.1:0-4673 GCF_018035285.1 Streptomyces sp. MK37H
CCCGCGCTCACCCCCGCGCAGGGTGAATCAGACACCAACGAAGTTGACGCTCCCGGCGCTCCCGACCCGACTCACCTCGGCGAGCGTGGCACCGGCCGTGACCGTGCCGACGTGGCGCTGCTGCCGAACCACCAGGTCTCGACTGCACTTCGAGGCGGGCCGCGCGGCACCCCCTGGCGTCGCGCGCGTCGGCACCCCGTGGACGGTGGTGGCCCCGGACCGATGCCGCTCTCCCCGTCGAGTGATCTTCGATGCGCCTATCGCATGTCGCCCTTTCAGGCCCCTGTAGCCATGGGCTGCACTGGTCGAACAGGAAGGCAAGCCATGCCGACGCGCGTCAGGTCCACCGTCCTCACACTCGCTACCACCCTCGCGGGCCTGGCCGCGACGGCGGCGCCGGCATCGGCGACACCCAATGAGATGGTCACCACCACCCCGCGGGCAGCTCGGTGTCGAAGTCGGCCGTCCACCGCATCATCGGCCACCTCGGACCGTCGCTCGCGCTTCAGCCGCGTCAGCGGTTCGTCATCGACGCCGATACCCGACTCGTCGTCTCCGTCGGCCGACCGGTCACGGGCAACCGCAACGATCGCATGGCGTGGGAACTTTCCGGTGCGAAGGCCGCCGTCGGCCGGGCCACGGTCATCGCGGACGGCGGCTGTCGGGGTACCGGCCTGCTCATCCCGCACCGCCGTGAACGCGGCCAGACCGCAGTGCCAGCTTGGAAAGAGGAGCACAACCCTTCCCACCGCAAGGTCCCGGGCCCGCGTCGAGCACGCCTTCGCGCGGATAAAGGCATGGAAGACCCTTCGTGACTGCCGTCTGAAAGGCGACGGGGTTCACACCGCCATGCTCGGCATCGTCCGGCCGCACAACCTCGCCCTCACGGGGTAACTCCCGCCCCATACGAGACCAGAGAGGCCCAGGGGAGGCGGCTCCCCGCCTCCCCGGCTCGGAGAATGCTCAGTCGATACAGAATTCGTTGCCCTCGATGTCCAGCATTGGGATGCACGACTCGTTTTCCTCATCGGCATACAGCGTTTGCACGTGGGTGGCGCCGAGCGCGACCAGTCGTGCGCACTCGGCTTCGAGCGTGGCGAGGCGCTCGTCCCCCACGAGCCCGGTGCCGACCCGGACGTCGAGATGCACCCGATTCTTGACGATCTTGCCTTCGGGGACGCGCTGGAAGTACAGGCGCGGGCCCACGCCTGAGGGATCACTGCAGGCGAACCATGAACCCTGCTCCTCAGAAGGCAGGGTACGGTTGAAATCGTCCCAGGTGGCGAACCCCTCCGGTGGCGGCGGTATGACATACCCCAACACCTCGCACCAGAAACGAGCGAGGCGCTCAGGTTCTGCGCAGTCAAAGGTGACTTGGAACTTCTTGATCGCTGACATCGGCGCACCATAGCAGGTGGACTCTGCTGCTCATTTCCCCGGACGGATCCGCCCGCCACCCGTCGCGCCCTGGGTCACCTTGGACACCAAGTGACCAAACCGGACAGCAGATGAGCCGGTCACCCGCGTAGTGCTCCGCGACAAACCCGTAGGGGACGAGCGACCCCACGACCATAAGGATCTCGTTGAAGCACTCAACGAACAGAATGCCCTGCTACACCGTCTCCTGGAACTGCGGGACTGAGCTGTGCGCACTTCGGTCGCGGCGGCGCGTGAGAAGCAGGAGGGCGAGTGAGGCGGCGACGCCTGCGGCTGCGGCCAAAGGCAACTGGGTCAGAGTGTGCGCTGCACGAGCACGTGGAGAGCCTTGGTTGTGGTCAGTGTCCGATGAGGTCCGACGCGGTCGGTCAGGAATCCGCCGAGTTGTATGCCGACAATACTCGCGATGCCGAAGAGGAGCAGGGTGAGGCTCACTGCTTCACCGTCCAGTTCGACGACGCTGAGCAGGTATGGCGCGAGATATGTGTTCAGTACCGCGTAGCCGTCGAGCCAGAGAAATGTGACCGTCAAGCCGAGGATCGTGCCCGCATTGGCGAGCAGGCTGAGTTGACGGCGAAGCGGCACAGGGGCATGAGATGCGGTACGGGGGAGGGCCATCCATACAATTCCCGCCACGAGTATCGCCAGTGCGGCGTTCAGGGGGAGGATGGTTGTCCCGTCCCAGTGTTCGGCGATGGTGCGTCCGGTCGGCACTGCGAGGACCAGGGATGCCGTGATGCCCATCACGACGGTCGAGACCGCGCGTGCGCGGCGCTCGGCAGGCGCGAGGCGTACCGCGAGGCCCAGTGCTGTGACGACGATGAGACCCGTACTCGCTGCCATGACGACCCGGAGCGCCATGATCGTCAGGAGGGTGGGGCTCTGCCAGGACGCGATGTTCGTGGCCGCGAAGACGAGCAGTGCTGCCGATATGAGGAGGCGCGCTTGGAGCGCGCCCGCCGGGCGCTGGAGGGGCGAGGGGGCCTCGTGGCTGTGCGGAACCAGATCGTTCGTTTCAGCCACGAGGCCCCCTCGCCCTGGTTGGCCGCTTCGGATCGCCGACCTCGGCGGCCGGGTGCGGTTACTGGTGCGTGGCAAGGAACGGCAGGACGACGTCGGCCATCTCGTCGGGTACTTCCTCCGCAAGGTCGTGGCCGGCGTCGAAGGTGTGTCCGGTGACGTCGTGGGCCATGAGCCGCATCTGGGACTCGTTGCGGTCGCCGATGAACGCGGATCCGCCGAGGGCCAGGACCGGGATGTCCAGTTTCTTCTGTGCCGTCTGCCGGTTCTGTTCGGCGTCGACGAGCATGGCCCGGTAGATGGAGAGCATCGCGCGGATGCCGCCGGGCATGGAGTAGCAGCGCACGTATTCGTCGACCGCGTCGGGGGTGGCGCTGTCGGGGTGGCTGCGCTCGTACTTGATCATGTAGGTGATCAGCTCGCGCTCGTGTCCGGCGATCAGCATCTCGGGTATGTCCGGCTGGAAGTAGAAGCCCAGGTGCCACAGGTGCATGCCGCTGGAGACGTTCTCGGGGGTGAGGGCTGTGTGGTCCTCGAAGCCGAATCCGGGGAACAGGGCCTCGGCGAACACGAGAGCGGTGACGTGGTCGCGGTGGCGGGCGGCGAGCTGGTAGCCGATCACCGCTCCCCAGTCCTCGCCCGCCACTGCGTAGGTCTCGTGTCCGAGGTGGGTCATCAGCTCGGCGATGTCGTCGCTCATCGTCGCGGAGTCGTAGCCGTCCGACGGGCGGGCGGAGTCGCCGAGACCGCGAAGGTCCGGCACGACGACGGTGTAGTGGGGCGTCAGCTTCGGGACGAGGTGGCGCCAGTGGTAGCTGGTCTTGGGCACGCCGTGCAGCAGCACTATTGCGGGGCCGGACCCGGCAGTCCGGTAGTGCAGACTCGTTCCGTTGACGGCGGCTCGGCCCGTGCGGACGGGCGTTCCGTCATGGTCGAACATCATGTTTTCCAACCTTCCTGGTGTACCTCGCGATGCGGGTGTCAGTGGGCTTGCGGAGGGTCGACGAGGGTCACCAGACGGCTCGGTTCGGTGCCGTCCGCGGCTGTCCGGGCAGCGGATTGGCCGGCGGGGCGCAAGGTGACGTTCTCGGGGTAGAGCCGGCCGAGCAGGGCCAGGACGACGAGGTCGTCCTGGCCGGTGGCGTCCAGGGTGACGTCGCCTGCTTCCGTCCAGACCAGCCCCGGTGCGCGCAGGGTCGTCCACACGTCCGCGGTCCGGGGCGAGCTGTCGACTGGTGCGTCGCCAGCGGCGGGGTTCGGTCGGTGGGCGTAGCGGTGGCCGCGCAGGGCCTGGCCGAGGTCGACGCGGGCGGTGGTGCCGTCGTGGGTGATCTCGATGCCGGCGGTGCGGGTCCCGTCGGCGACCGGCCCGGTGACGGTATGGGCGGAGAGCGGCCCCGATGCGGTGGTGGCGGGCGGCAGGTCCTCGACGAGGGTGCGGGGTGCGGCGTAGTAGTCCTGCACCTCGGCGACATACGTGACGGTGTCGTCGGCGGCCAGGTCGGGGCGCCAGGTCAGCAGGTGCCGGGGTGCGGTCACGGGTGGCTGGTCGAGGACGGCGGGCAGGGCGGCGCCGCCGCCCGCCTCGAAGCCGTAGCCGACCGGGCCGGAGGTGCCGGTGACGACATGGCGGGCGAAGTCCACGATGCTGGAGTGCCGGATCTGGCGGACCAGCAGTTCGGTGAGGAACGCGTCGCGGGCCGGTTCGATGTGCCGCAGTCCGGTCGGGGTGATCGGGAGCGGGACGTCTTGCCAGTTGGTGAAGGGCAGCAGGGCGTCGCGCAGCAGGACGATCTGGTGCAGCCACTCGTTGTAGAGCTGCATCGTGACCGGTCCACCGCGACGGCCGCGGAGCAGATCGGCCGCGGGAGGGGTGAGTAGATGGCCGTAGCAGTGGCTGCGGACGACCAGCGGGCCGGCGGGCAGCGTTATCCGGTCGGTGAGCAGCCTCTCCAGGGCGGCGGTTGCCCAGGAGGCGATCTCCCGGCCGAGGGTCTCGGCCTGCGCGCCCAGTTCGCGGGCTGCCGAGGCACTGTCCGGGCCGATGGCCAGCGGGAGGGAGGTCTCCCGGGTGCCGAGGGCGAGTGTCGCACGGATCTGGGCCTCCAGCACCTCGCCATCGGCGGTGGTGAGGGCGTTGTCATCGATGATGCCCTGCAGCAGTGGCTCGGTGGCGGTGAAGAAATCGCGGGCGGTCAGGGTGGCGCCGGCCGCGG
>NZ_JAAAYH010000568.1:0-4649 GCF_018035285.1 Streptomyces sp. MK37H
CGGCCGCCCCCAGCTACCGCTGGGAGGTGCCCCCGGCGGCGTTGCCGAACCGACCGAGTAGGCCCTCCCCTGGACTTCGTCCGGGCGGTGCCCCCTCGAGGCCGATTCGGCGCCTTGCAGCTGACCGCACCAGGACGCCTCGCTACCGGGCAAACCTTGACTGACGCGGCACTAGGCCGCCGGGGCCGCGGCCGCCGCGGTGACGGTGAACCGCGCCTGTGCGATGGCGCCGTTCACGCTCACCGCGAGGGTGGCCGTTCCCGGGCGCAGCGCGGTCAGCTTGCCGCTGGCCGGGTCGTACGCCGCCACATCACGGCGCCCGGCGTCGTCCGGATCGCCGATGTGGAGGTTGGGCGAGCCGGTCCAGTCCGCGCTGAGCGGGAAGCCGACCGGCACCCGGCGGGCAGCGGTCCCCTCGCCCTGGAGGACGGTGGCGGTGACATCGGCGCCCTGCCCGGCGCGCAGTTCGGCCGGGGCGGTGACGGTCAGCCCGTCCACATGGGCGCGGGTCTGCACGGATACCCAGTCCGGGCCGCCCTTCCACGGTGCGTGGCGCGCGGCCGCCTGCTCCCGGGCGGAGACGTGGTCCACGCCGACCATCGACCAGCCGGTGAAGCCGCCCTGGCCGGGCGGGGTGGCGGGGTTCTTGCCCGAGTTGCCGTTGATCAGATACGGGACGCCGTCCACCCGGGATGCGTGGAAGGTGCCGACATGGCTGCCGATGAACCCCGCGCCCTTGCCCGTGGTGCGGCGGAAGTCGGCCAGCCAGCCCTCCAGCAGCGCCGCCTCCTTGCGATCGCCCAGCTGGCTGCCCTGCTGAGGGGTGGGGTCACGCGGCGGCACATGCTCGATCACCATGACCGAGCCGATGTCCGGGTCCTTGGCGGCCGCGTCCAGCTGGGCGCGCAACTCCTTGATCTGGTCGAAGCCACCGGCGCGCAGCCCCAGACGTGAGGTGTCCAGGGTGAGGAAGCGGGTGCCCCGGTGGTCGAACGTGCGGTGGGCGGGCCCGAATTCGGCGGTGAAGTTGTCGATGGAGCCGCCCATCACCTCGTGGTTGCCGGGGACGTAGGTCCAGGGCAGCTCATCGCCCAGCTCCTCCTTCAGCACGGTGCGGGCGAAGGAGAGATCGGCGGGGGAGCCCTCGTCCACCAAGTCTCCGTTGATCACCAGGAAGTCGGGCTTGGCCGCCTTGATCTCCCGCAGGGTGCGGCGGGCCTGGGCGACGATGGGGCTGTTCGGATCGCGCGCCACGAACTGCGCGTCGGACATCACCGCGAACCGCCAGTCACGTCCCCGCGTCCGGGCGGCGGTGGAGATGAGCGGATCGGGGCGCACGCTCTCGGTGGGCAGTTCGACGGAGGGCGGCACCCGGGCGGTCAGGTCGTCGATGACCACCCTGCCGGTGTACTGGCGGGTGGCGGAGGTCTCCGCGAGGTAGAAGCGGTTGACCTTCAGCGGATAGGCGACCCCGGCCGGTACGGCGAAGTCGACATGTCGCCATCCGGTCCAGGTCACATACGGCCCGCGCAGCAACTGGTCCGAGCCCGCCGCGTCCTTGAGGTGCAGGGTGGGCCATGCCCCCTGGCCATCGCCCTTGATCCACAGGCCGAAGGACTGCGGCTGTCCGTCCACCGCGATCTGCTGGGGCGGGGTGACATAGGCGGCGCGGGTGGCCGTGGACTGGGTGAAGTCGTAGTCCAGCTCGAGCCCGGTGCCGGTGTGGCCGTCTGGCGTGGCCTCGGCCGAACCGGAGGCGCGGGCCTGGCTGAAGGTCCAGCGGTCGGCGTCGTCGAAGGAGGCTTCCTGCCGCTCGGTCAGGCCGACGGTGACGGCGAGCACCGTGGTGGTGCCGCCGACGGCGGCCTTGACCTGTCCCGCGGCCTGGTCGTGGCGCGCCTTGACGGTGAAGGTGCCGGTCCGGGGGTCCGGGGCGATGTCGAACAGCGCGTGGTCGTAGGACAGTCGCACATCGGACGGTTCGACGGGGGCGCTGGTGCCGTGCGCGTCCAGGCCGACGATGCCGAACCGGCCCGTGGCCTCGGCGTCGGCCAGGCCGACCAGTCGGCTGGTGGGCTGGATCCGGTCCAGCCGGTCCAGGACGGTGAGGCGGAGGTCGCCATGGGCCGCGCCGCGCCGGGCGGTGACGGTGGTGTCACCGCCGTGGTGGGCGGTGAAGGTGCCGTCGGTATCGACCCGGCCGATGCGGGAATCGTCCGTCCGCCACTGCGGCGCGCCCTCGGCCGGACCGTACGTCTCGTCGTAACCGGCGGCGGTGAGGCGGCGGGTGAGCCCGGGGAAGACCCGCTCGGGGTGGCCGCCCCGGACCGGATCGGCGGTGGGCGCGGACGCGCGGTCCATCGCGGTGTCCACCCAGAAGCCCTTGAGGCGGCCGCTGCCGTCGGGGGCGGTGAGGGCCAGGCCGTTGGGGACGATGCGCTCGGCCCCGTCGGACGGGCTGTTCTCCACCCGGGCGGTGTCGCTGCCGGGCTCGCGGGCGACGAGGGTGGAGGAGCCGCCGCCGTCGAGGTTGAGGGCGCTGTAGGCGCCCGCGTCCTTCATCATCAGGCCCAGCTCGGTGAGGGTGACGCCGCCGCTGTCTGCCTGCCGCCCGTCCACGGTGAGGATCCGCATGGTGCGGCCGTCGCGGGAGAAGCCGACCGCGGTGCGCGGCGCGGTGGCGTTGTTGCCCTCGCCCTCGTGGCCGACCGCCTTGCCGTCCACGACCAGCAGTTCCCGGCCGCCGACGGCGGTGCGCGGCAGGTCGCCGCCGTCGGTACGGGGCCGGTACTCCATCGACACCGCGTCGCCGACGGCCAGTTCGGACAGCGTGTCGGCCCCGGCGTCCCGGCCGACCAGCACGGTCGCGTCGGCTGGGATCGGGCCCTTGCCGGGCGCGCCTGCCGCCTGGGTGACCTTGCCGTCCACGACCGTGACCTCGGCGGTGCGCCGTGCGCCGTCCACGGTCTGGGCGCGGTCCGCCTCGCCCCACTGGGCGGTGTACGCCCCGATCCCGGTGGCCGGAACGTTGGCGGCGTTGAGCGCCGCGAGCGGGTGGGGGCCGTCGGGGAGGGTCAGGGTGCCGTCGAAGTAGAGCTGGAGGACGCGGCCCGCGTCGGCCGGGCCGATGCCGACGGCCCGGGCGGGCCCGGCGGCGGAGGCGGAGTTGACGAGGCGGCCGTCGTCGATGCCGTTGCCCTCGGGGGCGCCGGTCTGGTTGATGTCGAAGAAGTCACCGTTGATGGCCGCGACCGTGCGGCGCCCCGGCCCGGGATCGTGCTCGGCGGCCAGTTGGGAGACGGGCCGGCGCTTGGCGACCTTGTCGGGGTGGAGATAGTCGACCTTGGTGCCGCCGGTCAGGTCCACCGACAGCGAGTCGACCCGCAGCCATTTGTCCGACTCCAGCCGGTCGTACGAGGTCAGCCGCACCCCCGGGGCGACCGGCCGGGAGGAGCGGGCGGTCTGCACCCCGTCGCCGTCGGCCACGGACCGGGCGCCCGTCGCACCGCTGGCGGCCGGGGGCGCGACCGGGCGCAGCATCTCCGAGGACGACCTGGGGACGGGTTCGGGCGCCGGGGCGGGGGTGTTGTCGGCGGTGGCCTGGCCGGCGGCGCCCAGTACGAGGGCGGACATCGCGGCCAGGGCCGCCAGTGGTCTGGCGAACGCGACAGGAGGCACGGCAACTCCATGGGGCCAGGGGACACGCGTGGTTCACACGCACAGCGCCCCAGCATCGCCCCGGAGTTGACCGGGCACCAGAAGGCGTCGGCGACGACACGGGAAACAAATGACCAAGTCGGTGCGGACCGTGATCGCTGACGCGGGGTGGGGTCAGTCTTCGGTCACACCGTCGAGATAGACCCAGGCGCCCTCGTGGCGTGCGAAGCGGCTGTTCTCGTGGAGCGAGCCCGCGCGGCCGCCCTGGGTGTAGTGGGCGCGGAACTCGACGGTGCCGGTGGTGTGGAACGCGCTGCCCTCGGTGGTGCCCAGGATCTCCAGACGCACCCAGCGCAGCCCCGGGTCGAGGTCCGCGCCGGGCGGCCGGGTGGTGGGGTGCCAGCTGCGCAGCAGATACGCCTCGTCCCCGACGGCGAAGGCGCTGTAGCGCGAGCGCATCAGCTGCTCGGCGGTGGTCGCCGGGGCCTGGCCGCGGTGCAGCCGGCCGCAGCAGTCGTCATAGGCCGCGGGTAGCCCGCAGGGGCAGGTGGCCGGGGTGGGGTGGCCCGGCTGCGGGCGTCGGGTACGTCGGGGCATGATCCCCATTGTGACGGGTGGGACGGACGGGATGCCGCCCAGGCCACGCCCGCTCAGGGCCCGATGGGCTCCATGCGTTCGATGGGTTCGATGACGACCTTCAGCTGTGCCGGGTCGGTGAGCGCCGTCTGGAGCGCGTCCGCCGAACGTTCCAGCGGGAAGCGCGCGGTGATCAGCGACTCCAGGTCGACTCGCCCGGTGGCGGCCAGGGACACCGCCGCGGGGAACTCCCCGGCGTAGCGGAAGGCGGTGACCAGGCTGAGCTCCTGGCGCTGCATCCAGGCCAGCGGGAGCGTGGTCCGGGGCTGGGGCGGGTTGCCGACCGCGACTAGGGTGCCGCCGGGGCGTACCGCGTGAGCGGCAGCGGCCAGGGCGGCCTCGATGCCGGAGCAGTC
>NZ_JAAAYH010000569.1:0-4633 GCF_018035285.1 Streptomyces sp. MK37H
GCGGTGTTCGTCCTGTCGAACGCGGCCACGCCGCTGTATGTGCGGTGGCAGCGCGAGATCGGGTTCTCCAAGGGCACCCTGACGGTGATCTTCGCCTGCTACATCGTCGGGCTGCTCGGTTCGCTGCTGGTCTCGGGCGTGGTCTCGGACCGGGTGGGGCGGAAGCCCGTGCTGCTGCCCGCGCTCGGGCTCGCGCTGGCGGCGTGCGCGATCTTCGCGAGTGCGTCGAGCGTGGCCGCGCTGATCGTGGCGCGGCTGTTCAGTGGGATCGCGGTCGGCGCCGTCGTCTCCGCCGGAATGGCGGCGGTGACCGATGTGGCCGGGCCGGGACGACGGCGGCTGGCGGCGCTGCTGGCCTCGTGCGCGATGGTGTTCGGGGCCGGTCTTGGGCCGTTGCTCGCGGGGGTCTTGGGCGAGGGGGTGTTCGTCCTGGAGGCGGTGCTGCTGGTGGCGGCGGTCCTGGTCGTGGTGCGGATGCCGTTGCGTGGTTCTTCCGGTGTGCCTGCACCGTCCGCGCCCGCGAGCGGCGCCTGGGTGCGGATTCCCGGGGTGCCTCGGGGGAGTGGTGGGGAACTCCTGATGGGGATCGCCGTCTTCGCGCCCGGCATCACCGCCACCTCCTTCGTGCTGTCCCTCGGGCCATCGCTGCTCTCCGGGTTGCTGGACACCACCAGCCCCCTGGTCGCGGGGGCCATGGCCTTCGTGATGTTCCTCACCGCGACCGGTGCGCAGTTCGCGGTCCAGCGGCTGGACCGGCGGACGATCCTCCTCACCGGTGCCGTCAGTACGACGATCGGCATGGGCGCGCTCATCGCCGCCGTCCGCGCCTCCTCCGTGCCGCTGCTCGTCGCCGCCGCGCTGCTGGCCGGAGCGGGGCAGGGGATGGGGCAGCTCGGTGGGTTGTCGCTGCTCAACTCCAGTGTTCCGCCGGGCCGTCTGGCGGAGGCCAACGCGGCGCTCAACGTCGGCGGCTATGTACCCGCGGGCGTACTGCCGGTAACGGCGGGTTACCTCAGCGACGCGGTGGGGCTGACGGCGGGGGCGACCGTCTTCGGGGCCGTGCTCATGGCGTTGGCCCTCGTCGGGGGCCTGGTGGTCCTCACCGGCCCGCCGTCTGTCCGGAGGAAAGAGGCATGAGGGCATGGAGGGCGGGTAGACGGGACCCCAATCAGCCTATGCATGCAGCCGATACAGGGAGTGCGACGGTGAACGACACGGCACCCGCGACGATGTCGATGCTGACAGCAGCGGAAGCTGAGCAGGCACATGACGTTCGCGTAAGTGGCATTGCGGTGGATGGAGTTGAGAGCGCCGGCCCCGTCGATCTGCCCACGGTGGACGATCCGGCGAAGGTGGCGCCCAAGGACGCACGGGCACTGACCAAGACGTTCCTGGATCGGCTGACGGAGCTGGAGGAGGGGACGCACGAGTACCAGTACGTGCGGAACACCCTCATCGAGCTCAATCTGTCGCTGGTCCGGTACGCCGCCCGGAGGTTCCACAACCGCTCGGTGGAGATGGAGGACATCGTCCAGGTCGGCACCATAGGGCTGATCAAGGCGATCGACCGGTTCGACCTGAGCCGTGAGGTGGAGTTCACCACCTTCGCCGTTCCGTACATCGTCGGCGAGATCAAGCGGTTCTTCCGCGACACCAGCTGGGCGGTGCATGTCCCCCGCCGGCTCCAGGAGTTGCGGATCGACCTCGCCAAGGCGAACGAGGAGCTGTTCCAGCGGCTGGACCGGTCGCCCACCACGGCCGAGCTCGCGGAGCATCTGCGGCTGAGCGAGGACGAGGTCGTCGACGGACTGGTGGCCAGCAACGGCTAT
This sequence comes from Streptomyces sp. MK37H, assembly GCF_018035285.1. Lineage (NCBI taxonomy): Bacteria > Bacillati > Actinomycetota > Actinomycetes > Kitasatosporales > Streptomycetaceae > Streptomyces > Streptomyces sp. MK37H. Next base: position 1,830 of record NZ_JAAAYH010000569.1, read on the forward strand.
CTCACCACCTCGCTGGACGCGCCCGCGGACCAGGAGGGCGGCGCCACGCGCGTGACCACGTACGCGGACCGGTTCGGCGACGTCGACCCGGCCATGGAGGCCGTGGAGAACCTGCACGCGCTCAAGCCGCTGGTGGAGCAGCTCGGTGACCGGGACCGCCGCATTCTGCAGATGCGGTTCGGCGAGGAGATGACGCAGTCGGAGATCGGCGCCGAGCTCGGTGTCTCCCAGATGCATGTCTCCCGGCTGCTCGGCCGTACGCTCGGCAGGCTGCGGCGCGGAATGCTCACCGAGGAGTAGGCCCCCGAGGAGTAGGCCCGCGTACGAAAGGCCGTACGGAAAGGGCCGTACCAAAGGGCCGTACGAAAGGGCACTGCCGCCGCGCTGCTGAGCACAACGCTGCTGATCACAACAGAACACGACCGAAGGGGCCCGGCCGGAGATTTCTCCGGCCGGGCCCCTTCGGTCTCGCGTTGTGGTTTATCTGTGCCGGCTTCGGGTTACCAGCGGTACCACCGCCCTCGCCGTCCGCCGACCGTCGGACGGGCGATGAAGCCGATCAGCCAGACGGCGAGCACGATGACCGCGATCCACCACAGAGCCTTCAGGGCGAATCCGGCGCCGAAGAGCAGCAGCGCGAGAAGAAGAACGACAAGCAGGGGGACCATGATTACCAACCTCCTCGCCGCGCCGGGTACCCCTACGGGAATCCGGCACACCTGATCAATTCATGCTGTTTCGAACACTCGGTTACTCCTGGTGGCCGGGTGGCGTGGCGTCCCACGGTGAGCGGAGGCAGGCTGGAAGGGCAGAGGTCAGAGGGTGATACGTCATGATCCAGCCAGCCGATATCCGTGAGTGGCGCGACCAGGATGTCGTCGATGAGCAGGGCCGCAAGATCGGGGTGCTCGAGGCGATCTACGTGGCCACGTCCACCGACGAACCCGCCATGGCCACCGTCCGCACCGGACTGCCCACCCGCCACCGACTGGTGTTCGTCCCCGTGGACGACGCGGTGGTCGGGCCGGGCTATGTGAAGGTCTCCTACACGCGGTCGCTGGTGAAGAAGGCACCCTCGCTCGGCGTGGATGATGTGCTGCCCGCGGAGCAGGAGGGGGCGATCTTCCAGCACTACGGGAAGGCGTATCAGTCGGGTCCGGGCGGCGGGCGGCAGCTCGCGCGCCGCTGATGGCCGAGGACGCTTGACGATCGAGGAGAGGTGTCGGCGGTGACGCTCTTCCTGTTGCTGGTGATCGTGGCCATCGTGCTCGGCCTCATCGGCTGGGTGGTGCATGGGCTGGGCTATCTGCTGGTCATCGGTGTGGTGGTGCTGGTGGCCGACATCGTCTTCGGGCTGGTGCGGCTGGCGCGGAGGCCCCGGCGGCGCCGGATCCGATGACGGGACGCGCCGAGGCCCGCGTCCCCTTCGGGGCGCATGCCGTCCCGTACGCCCCCGGCACGCTCCGGCCCTCCTGCGACGGCGGCCCGGCGGCGGCCGACCGGCGGGTCCTGGACCACTACGAGCTGTGGAAGACGTACTTCCTGCGGTCGGGCGACGAGGCGGGCGGCCGGGGCCGGTGCGCGGTGTTCACCCCCGACGCGGCGCACCCCTTCGTGGCCGAGGCCCAGGGCTACGGGCTGGTGATCACCGCGCTGATGGCGGGCGCCGACCCCGACGCCCACGCCCTCTTCGACGGCATCCTCCGGCATGTCCTGGCCCACCCCTCCGTGAACCACCCCGATCTGCACGCCGCCCAGCAGGACGCCGAGGGCCGGGACGTCGGGGGACGGGACTCGGCGACCGACGGCGACCTCGACATCGCGTTCGGGCTGCTGCTCGCGGACCGGCAGTGGGGCGGCGACCATGGCGGGTACGACCACGGCTACGACTACGAGGCGCTCGCGGTACGGCGGATCGACGCCGTCATGGAGTGCGAGGTGCACCCCACCACCCGGCTGACCAAGCTCGGCGACTGGTCCTCGGGCCGCTATGACGAGGTCTCCCGTACGTCGGACTGGATGCCGGACCACTTCCGGGCGTTCCGGGCGGCCACGGGCGATCCGCGGTGGGGCGAGGTGCTGGACGCGCATCTGTCGCTGACCGGGGCGTTGCGCACCCGCCATGCCCCGGCCACCGGGCTGCTCCCCGACTTCGTCGTGGACACCACGTCCGGCTGGCCGAGGCCCGCGCCGGGGCAGGTCCTGGAGAGCCCGCACGACGGCGACTACCACTGGAACGCCTGCCGCGTCCCCTGGCGGCTCGGCGCCGACGCGGTGACCAGCGGCGACGTACGCACCCGGGCGGCCGCGCGCGGGCTCAGCCGCTGGGCGCGGACGGCGACGGGCGGTGATCCCGGGCGGATCCGGAGCGGATACCGGCTCGACGGCACGGCCTATGGGGACCCGGGCTCGCCCGCCTTTTTCACGCCCTTCGCGGTCGCCGCGCTGACGGAGGGCGTGGACCACGAAGAGGCTGGGGCGGCGCAGGGCTGGCTGGACGCGCTGTGGGCGCGGATGTGCGCCGCCCCGCCCGATCCGGACCGCGCCTACGCGGCGGGGGTGCAGCTCCAGTCGATGCTGGTGGTCAGCCACAACTACTGGGTGCCATGGGCGTGACCACCGTCTCGCACAGCGACTCCAGGGCGTCCCGCGCCGGGCAGCCGGGCAGCGTCGACAGGGCCGCGCGGGCCGCGTCGGCCTGACGGGCGGTCTCCTCGCGGGCCCGGTCCAGGACCGGATGGGTGCGCAGCCGTGCCACCGCCTCCGCGTGCCCCGCCCGCTCGGCGGGCCCGGTGAGCAGTTCG